>CBAAAH010000336.1:0-2857 GCA_964658865.1 uncultured Granulicella sp. | reverse complement strand
TGAACTCCCAACCCATCTTGGACATCTTTTCTTCACCGGCAGCGTCGAAAAACAGGTTCTTCTTGTCCTTGGTGATGGACACATTGGTGTGCATGCCGCTGCCGTTGACGCCGGTCACCGGCTTGGGCAGGAAGGTCGCGGTCATGCCCATCTGCGTCGCCACCTGGCGGCAGATCAGTTTGTAGAGCTGAATCTGGTCGGCGGCCGCGACGACTTCGCCATAGGTGTAATTGATCTCGAACTGCGACGGCGCAACTTCAGGGTGATCCTTTTCATTCTCGAAGCCCATTGCGCGCTGAATTTCAGCCGATGTATCGATAAATTCGCGCAGCGGATCGCCGGGCAACGAGTGGTAATAGCCGCCGCCGTTCACGTAGTCAAACGTGCCGGTCTTGATGAAGCTCTGCTCGGCATCCACACCGTCGAACAGGAAGCCTTCGATTTCGTTGGCGGCGTTCAACGTGTAGCCGTTTGCCTTGAACTGCTCGCCCGCATATTGCTTCAAGATGCCACGCAGATCGGCGGCGTAGGGGCTGCCGTTCTTGTCGATGACTTCACCGAAGACAATGACCTTGCCGGAGCCGAAGACATCTGCCGGCGTCCAGTAAAACGCACTCCAGTCGAGACCAAGGCGCAGGTCCGATTCTTTTTGCGCCGTAAAGCCGCGGATGGACGACCCATCGAATGTGAGGTTGTCGTAGCTGCCGACCAGGAACTTGCGGTCGTAGTCCAGCATGTGCAAGCGGCCTTCCAAGTCGCTGAACAGCACGGTCACGGCCTTAATGCCCTTGGTGTCGGTGAGGTCCTTCAGGCGAGCTTCCTGCAGTTTTCCGATGTCGGTACGGGCCTTGCGCGCATCTTTCAGCGCAAGATTCTTCTCTTCCAGCTCTTCATACGACATCTCAAGAAAATCGCGATACATGCCTGCCATTGCACACTCCTCTTAGGTCAAGAAAACACGCCACCGGCAGTGCCGGATGGCCGCTAAATTGGTCGATACACTACGGGTCGTGAGTTACGCGAACGGGCGTGGTTCGCTGCAATCAAAATATCAGATGAATTTGCCAGCGCGGCGAGTCGAAGCCGCTTTTTACCGGTCGTGGGAGCAAGAAGTGAATTCATCCGCATGCAGCCAAAGTGCAGGGCCAGCTATGATAGGTTGTGTCGGTGCCGGGGTTCCCGGTGCGTGGGCGCTGGCTCCGGTCAGCGCCTTTCTTCTGCCCAGCGCATCACAACCTGCAGCAAGGAACAACAGATGCCCCACCGCACCACCAGCACCGCCCAGCAGTTTGCCAGCGACAACTACGCAGGCATCTGCCCTGAAGCCTTTACCGCCATGGTCGAGGCCAACGCCGGCCATGCAACGGCTTACGGCGAAGACCCATGGACGACACGCGCCTCCGATGCCTTTCGCACGCTGTTCGACACGGACTGCGACGTGTTCTTCGTCTTCAACGGCACGGCGGCAAATTCGCTTGCGCTGGCCTCGCTATGCCAGAGCTACCACTCCGTTATCTGCACGCAAATGGCGCACGTGGAAACGGACGAGTGCGGCGCGCCGGAGTTCTTCTCCAACGGATCGAAGCTGCTGACCGCGCCTTCCGCCGATGGCAAATTAACACCAGAAGCCGTGAAGGCGCTGGCAACGACACGCACCGATATTCACTTTCCCCGACCTAAAGTCGCGACCATTACACAGAGCACCGAAACCGGCCGCGTGTACACCCCCGCAGAGGTGACACGGCTGAGTGAAACCACGCGCGAGCACGGCCTGCACCTGCACATGGATGGCGCACGATTTTTTAACGCCGTTGCTTCGCTGGGATGCACGCCGGCGGAGATCACGTGGAAGAGCGGCGTGGAGGTGCTGTGCTGCGGCGGCACCAAGAACGGGATGGCTATCGGCGAAGCAGTCATTTTCTTCGATCGTAAACTCGCGCTGGATTTCGACTATCGCGTGAAGCAGGCGGGCCAGCTCGCCAGCAAAATGCGCTTCCTCAGCTCCCCGTGGATCGGGATGCTGGAAACCGGCGCATGGCAGCGCAACGCCCTGCACGCCAACGTGTGCGCACAACGGCTACGCGATGCGATTGACGGCCTGGCGCATGCAACGCTCATGTTTCCAGTGGAGGCGAACGCTGTGTTTCTGCTGACGAGCGAAGACCGCCTTACAGCGCTGCGCGAACGCGGCTGGCGCTTTTACACTTTTATCGGCGGCGGTGCACGCTTCATGTTCGCGTGGGACAGCGACGTTGCGCGCGTGGACCAACTGGCAAACGACATTCGAGAACTGATGGGCTAGACGCCCGACCGTAACCGTACTCGCGAAACGTTTCGCAGGGAGGAAATGCACCATGAGCAAGACTAAAGTAGCGCTCATCCAGATGAGTTGCGAAGCCGATACCGGCAAGAATCTGGACAAGGCCGCAGAGCGCATAAGAGAAGCGGCAAACGCCGGAGCGACGCTCATCTGCCTGCCAGAACTGTTTGGCGCGCAATATTTCTGCCAGCGTGAGGACCACGCCCTGTTCGGCATCGCGGAATCGATTCCGGGGCCGACCACGGCACGTTTGGGAGCGGTCGCGAAGGAGATGGGCGTGGTGGTCATCGCTTCCCTGTTCGAGCGCCGCGCGCCTGGCCTGTATCACAACACGGCCGTGACGCTGGAGAAGGATGGATCGATCGCCGACGTGTATCGCAAGATGCACATTCCGGACGATCCCTTGTACTACGAAAAGTTTTACTTTACGCCGGGAGACCTTGGATTTAAGGCATTGCAAACGTCGGCCGGTACTATCGGCACGCTCGTCTGCTGGGACCAGTGGTATCCCGAAGGTGCGCGTCTCACGGCGCTGCG
>CBAAAH010000335.1:0-2911 GCA_964658865.1 uncultured Granulicella sp. | reverse complement strand
GCTTTTTTACAGGAGTATTTCGCGCTTACGCCGCGCCTGCTGGAGCCGCATCTTTACGAGTTTCGCGAGCGTGAGGCGGTGCGGCACTTGTTCCGTGTGGCATCGTCGCTGGACAGCATGGTTGTCGGTGAGCCGCAGATCCTGGGCCAGGTCAAGGAAAGCTATACCGTTGCGCGGGAGGTGGGTGCCGTCTCGACGACGCTGGAGCGCTTGTTGCAGTCAGCATTCGCCGTCGCCAAACGCGTGCGCACCGATACGGAGATCGGGTCGACCTCGGTCTCCATCGCGTCGGTCGCGGTCGACCTGGCGAAGCGAATCTTCGGCTCGCTGCACAAGTCGCAGGTCATGCTCGTGGGCGCGGGCAAGATGAGCGAGCTTGCGGCACGGCACCTGATCGCGCAGGGAGCGGATTCCATTCTGGTGGCGAACCGCACGCCGGAACGAGCGCAGCGGCTGGCGGCGGAGTTCCATGGGCTGGCGGTGCCCTTCGACGACCTACAGGTACACGCGCCCAAAGCCGACATTATTGTGACATCGACGGGGGCCGGCCGTCACCTGTTCGACGTGGCGCAGGCGCAGGCAATCCTGCACAAGCGGCGCGGCAAACCGGTATTTTTCATCGACATCGCGGTTCCTCGCGACGTGGACCCGGCGGTCAATCGCGTGGATGGCGCGTTCGTCTATTCCATCGACGACCTGCAGCAGGTGGCGGCGAGCAACCTGACGGAACGCGCGAAGGAAGCCGCCGATGCCGAGCGCATCGTGACGGAAGAGGTCGATCGCTTCCAGCAACGATTACAGGGTCTGGATGCTGTGCCGGCGATCGTCGCGCTGCAGCAGGGTGCGGAGCAGATGCGGCTGGCCGAGCTGGAACGCGCGCGCGGCAAACTGGCCTCGCTGACGCCGGAGCAGCAGGCCGCCGTCGATGCGGTAACCCGATCGATGATGAACAAGTTTCTGCACGCGCCCATCGCCGGCATGCGCGATGCGGCAAACGCGGGCGACACCGGTGCCCTGGCCGCGATCCGCCGCATGTTTGAGCGCAGCCGCTAACCTGGACGCACTGTACGCCATCCTAACCTTTGTGTTGGCCGGGATTAGCCGGCGAAGGGGAACACCATGTCGCAAAACAAAACCAGCAAGGAAGCCATGGAGGCGTTCGACGCCTCAAAGCAGAACGCCGTTCCTGACGCGGAGCATGGCGATCATGCGAAGTCCCACGCGGCGCATACCGAGGTCGCCGGCAAAGCGCACACTTCGCCCGAAGGCTACGGCAAGCAGGGGCGCGAACCGGGAACGCTGAACGAGCCGCCACAGGACCCGAAGCGCAATGGCAAGACGCACAACTGGCAGTAGCATTGCAGAAAAAACCCGCATCGATTCGTCGCTGCGGACCTTTTCTGCCTGCGGCGATACACTGGGGGCATGCACCTGCGCATCGGTTCTCGCGGCTCCAAACTCGCGCTCTGGCAGAGCAACTATATCGCGGCGCGGTTGCAGACGCTGGGTCATACGACGGAAATCCGCCTCATCCGCACGATTGGCGATCGCATGCAGGATCCCGCGTTTCTGGCGGCCAATCCTGTAACGCCGGAGCTGGATGGGAAAGGCATTTTCATCAAGGAAATCGAAGAGGCGCTGCTGGCCGGGACGATCGACCTTGCCGTGCATTCGCTGAAAGACCTGCCGACGGTGCTGGACGAACGGTTTGCCATTGCCGCCGTGCCGGAACGGGCAGATTCGCGTGACGCGCTGCTATGCCCGGAGTGGCTGCAACTGCATACGCTGCCGGATGGCGCGGTTGTGGGTACGACCTCGCCGCGCCGGGTGGCGCAACTGCTTGCGCATCGGCCCGATCTGCGATTTGTCCCGATCCGCGGCAACATCGACACGCGATTGCGCAAGCTGGGCCGCGGCGAATGCGACGCGCTGATCCTTGCGTGCGCGGGCATCGACCGGCTGGGTGCATCCCTGCTGCGGCCGGTGGATCTGGACCCGGCGCACCCGGAGTTTGGCCGGGTACCGCATTTTGAGTGCGTGACTCACCCGAACCACAATGAACACAAGGAGGACCTGCCCGGCCAGGCCGACTGGATTCGCGAACGCTTCGATCCCTCCGTGCTGTGTCCCGCACCAGGCCAGGGCGCTCTTGGGATTGAGGTGATGGCCGATGCTGCAACCGTGCGGGATGCGGTTGCACCCCTGAACGACACCGTCGCTCGCTATGCGACGGAGGCGGAACGGTGGACGCTGCACGCTCTGGGCGGCGGATGTTCGCTGCCGGTCGGCGCGCTCTGCACAGTCGGCAGCGCCGATGCGCCAGTGCAGGCAGGTGACGCGGTGCTGCAGGCGAACGTCACGGCCGCGGACGGGGAAGAGATGATCGTCGTCTCGCTGCGGTCGGAGCGCGGCGAGTCGGCAAAATCGATGGGAACCCGTATGGCGCAGGCGCTGGCATCGCGTGGCGCGCGAGAACTGCTGGCATCGGGCGAACGCTCCGATGCCCGTCTGGATGCGGTCCTCTTCGATTCGTGAGTGTGTCCGAAATATGAGTAATCCGCTTTCTCCGCGAATGCGCGTGCTGGTTACGCGCGCGGCGCATCAGGCGTCCTCGCTGGGCAATGCGCTTGCCGCATATGGCTTGCTCGTCATTAGCATTCCCTCTATCGCCTTGGAGACGCCGGGCGACGATTATGCGGCGTTGCACGAAGCGATGGAATCGCTGGACAGCTTCGACTGGCTGCTGTTCACCTCTGCCAATGCAGTCGCCATTTTTGCGGAGCAGCGGGAAGAGCTTGGCATTGAGGAAATTCCATGCCGCGTCGCAAGTATCGGTGCAGCCACCAGCCGCGCACTCCGTGATGCCGGCTTGCGCGTCGACTTGCAGCCCGAGGTGGCTGTTGCGGAATCG
>CBAAAH010000334.1:0-2958 GCA_964658865.1 uncultured Granulicella sp. | reverse complement strand
GCCTCATGGCCTCCATTGCGTTTCAATCCACGCTCCCCTGTGCGGGGAGCGACGTCATCGGAGACGGCCACCATGTGCACGACGGTGTTTCAATCCACGCTCCCCTGTGCGGGGAGCGACGGTGTTCGATCATCCAAGACTGGCTGTGCTCACCGTTTCAATCCACGCTCCCCTGTGCGGGGAGCGACGTGCTCAAATTTTTGGTGTTGCTCAAACCGATATGTTTCAATCCACGCTCCCCTGTGCGGGGAGCGACCGCAACCAGTCTAACGTGTTGAGTTGCTTTAGGTTAGAGTTGCGGGTTTGCGGACTTATGGGATAGGTCTGGAAACGGGGTCACCTCGCCAAGACAACTTACGTGAACCTATTGACAGCAAAAGGGTTGTGCTTTGCGCGGAAGTCACGGGTGGTTCATGCTTGCTGGGGGTTCGCGCAACGGTCCAGCAATGCACGGGACACTGGGCCCCCACAAAATGCATGGGGCACGTGCCGCTACAGGATGAGTGGTCCTTGCGGGTCGTAGGACGGCTTGGCACCGATGTGCTCGACACGCCGTTTCCATTCCGTTCCAAGAAAGTAGAAGCGTAGGCTGTCCACTGTCGGGTCGGCTTCGGCGAGCAGGCTGGCGCGGAAGGCGACCCATTGGGCGGCATCGACCAGGCACTCGAACACGGAGTTCTGTACCCGTTGACCGCGGTCTTCACACAGCCGAGCCACCCTCCGAAGGCGTTTTTGTCCTTCCTTGTCGCGGGTGCTTACGTCGTAGCTGACCAGGACAAGCATGGTAGGGGCAGTTTACCTCCAAAGAAATGCGGGATAGCCATCAAGGCCACCGCGAATGCAACGCGCAAGCAAAAGCGCCTGCACATACGGCACCAAGCCGAGCGGAATGCGCTCCTGCAAGAACGGATGCTCGATTTCATCCTGCTTCTTGATTTGCCACGCCGCGACAACTGCTTTGCGCGCATCCTCTGTCAGCGTGATGCCACCGCCGTCCTGCTGCAAAAAGCCTGACGCCTGTACCTGACGGCGATTGATCAACGTGAGTGCCACGCGGTCGGCAAGCACTGCGCGCAACTCTTCCATCATGTCCAGCGCAAGGCTTGGCCGGCCGGGGCGGTCCGTATGCAGAAAGCCTACTGCTGGGTCCAGGCCGACGCTCTCCAGTGCGGATTCGATGTCGTGACGAAGCAGCGCGTACAGAAACGACAGCAGTGCGTTGACACGGTCGAGCGGCGGCCGTCGGGAGCGGCCCTGGAATTGGAAACTCTCCCGATCCCCGACAATGAGGTGGTCGAACACGCTGAAGTACACCTGTCCCGCCACCCCTTCATGGCCGCGTGCTTCATCGATGGACGCGGCTCGGTTGGCATCCAGGCCGATCCACGACAGCCTGTCCGCAGCGGCACGCAGCGCGGCCTGTCGCATCGGATCACCGATGTCACGTGCACCGCGCAAGAGCACTACGCGACTGTTCGCTACCTTTGCCGTTACGATAGTGCGCACCATCGCAAGTGCCTGTTCGCCCCCATCCCCGATGCGATACTGCTGTCGGCGCAGCAGCACGTTCCCGGAGACTGGACCCTGCACGCGGGCGAGAAAGCGGCCCTGTTCAGTAAGAAACGAGATACCGACGCCCTTTTCACAGCAGAGCGCAAGTACCGGCGGTGAGCAGGACACCTGACCCCAGCAGACCAGCCCTTCCAGCGTGTGGACGGGGATACGCAGTTTGAATTCGCCGCCAATTTTGACGGACACTGTTTCACCCTCGCGGTGCAGGTAAGCTCCCTGGGTCATGATGTGCAGCGTGTTGAGAAGTTTGCGCATGGCTCGTCAGTCGACCGGCTCCTGTTGCAGCAGGCGAAGCTGCGATGCCTGCCAGCGTGCGGCGATGTCGACGCGAGCGGTTCCATGCGGCAGGCACACGTCGATCAGCGAGCAGCGGTCGCAGTGTTTCGCCGGCAGGGCAGGCGGCGTCTCATGCACAAGGTAGAGCTGGTGCATGGTCGCGGTGAGCGACTCGGTGCGACTGCGCAGCGCAGGGGTAAACTCCACGTCGATGCGCCGGCGCGGTTCACCGTAAAAGATGGCACCGGCCGGCACGGGGACCGACAGCATTTCTTCCAGGCAAAGTGCCTGGGCGCAGAGCTGTACCAGATCACAGTCGGTGGGCTTCCGCTTGCCGCGTTTGTACTCCACGGGAAACGGTTCGGGACGAAACTCTACGATGTCCGCACGACCGGTCAGGCGCAGCCGTGGGCTATGCAGCAACATGCCGCGTACGGTGCGCACGGTGTGGCGTCGCGACTGGCCGGGAAGGTCCGCCCGCTCGTGCAGCAGACGGCCCTCGGCGGTGAGCCGGTTTTCTGCCCACGCCTGCTCCAGGTGGATGAGCGCCCATTGCCGAGGGCAGAACGCAAGGTGTTGCAGGCCGCTCAGCGGCAGTGCATCGTCGAGACCTGCCGGCTCGGCCTGCATGGGACCTACGCCGCCGGTGTCGTGTTGCGTTGGGGAATCCACTCTTCCACGGTGACACCTTCGGGCAGATCGCCGGTGAGTTCGATGCGGTAGTCGTTGCGAGAGCGTGGCGGGCGGTTTTCTGCCTCGAGTTCTGGCTTGAGGGTAGCGCGAACCATGTCGAACAGCTCATCCGCGCGTGCGTTGCCGGTGGCCTTTTCGTGCTTGAACGCTACGCAGCGCACCGGTGCCATGAGGCCGCGCGCGGCGGAGCGATCAATGTCGAACATCTCGTTTAATGCCGCTTTGAACAGGTCCAGATCGGCTTGGTCGAAGCCCGTCTGCTTCGCTAAGGTAGCGTTCAGAAAGCCGTAGCCACGATACAGGCCGTAAGGAATATTGAACTTGCGGCCGATGGTGCGCTCGCTGTCGCGGTCTTTCTCATTCGTGACAGCACAGCGGGTGATGGCGAACTCGGACGGCACGACTGGGTCGAGGCTG
>CBAAAH010000333.1:0-2971 GCA_964658865.1 uncultured Granulicella sp. | reverse complement strand
ACCTGATTTACGAATTCGGAGAGGAAAGGAGGTCGCGGAGAATCGCCAGAGCCATTGTGAGGGCACGGCCGATCACTACCACGGGAGAACTGGCCCGGGTAATATCGGCCGCTGCCCCAGCAATGAAAGGCGATCATTTGCATCCCGCGACGTTGACCTTTCAGGCAATCCGAATTCGTGTGAACGATGAGTTGGGAGAGATACGGTCGCTGCTCCAAAGCGCGCCTTCTCTATTAAAGCCGGGTGGCCGGGTGGGGTTAATCAGCTTTCATTCCTTGGAAGACCGGTTAGTCAAAGATGCGTTTCGCGATGGTGCCAAAGAGGGTACCTGGGAGGTTGTAACACGCAAGCCGGTGGTGGCCGATGAGTTGGAAGAGCGGCAGAACCCAAGGGCGCGCAGCGCAAAATTGCGCGTTGCCATCCGGTTGGACGAGGCATTGAAGAAGCCGCGCAAGCTACCTCCTGAAGGTGGAAGTACGCGGGGAAGACGTTAACTGGTAATTGTAGGCTGTGGATAAAACGGTGGATTGTGCGGATAACTCGGCTGGTTGCAGTTAGGCCGACAGAAACTTAAGTTGAGCAAAGACGAATTTAACTTCAGGAAAGCACAGCTTAACTCTTTTGATCCGAGCGGAAAGTACATCCGGGCAGGAACGGGAAGAAGAACGAACAGAGACTACAAGTATTTCTGAACATGCACTGGACGATAAGACGCCGGAACTAACATCTCAGGCGCAGGAAAAGTGGAAAAGTAAGGCGGGGTATCTGCCGAGGTTCCTCGAAGCAGTATGGTTCCGGTACGAATTGGCAGTGAAAGGAGTGGCGCGATGGAACAGGTGATGGCAGCAACGGGTGTGATGGGACGAGCACAGCGTGAGCGCGTTGAGTCGTTCCGCGAGCATAACCGCAGCATTTTCGACCAGCAGCGTCGCGCGCGCCGCGGTCCGACGCCGGAAATCTTTTTCACCAAGCACCTGGACAATAGCCGCCTGGTGAAGGCGGACGACCCGGAGCGCCGCAAAGAGGTGCGGTCGTTCACGATCGCCATGACGGTACTTTTCCTGTTTGCGATGACCTACGTCTGGCAGCACTTTGGGTCCATCGAACTGGGCTATTCCATTGAGACGCAAAAGCTGCAGGTCGAGCACTTGCGTGAGGAAAACCGGCAGTTACGGCTGACCGAAGCACAACTGAGCGATCCGGACCGCATCGATAAAATCGCCAGGCAGTTAGGTCTCGACATGCCGCAGCCGGGGCAGGTAATTCGCCCGGAGGCCTCCTTCGGCAATAACACGGGCATTGTGGCCGAGGCGCAGATTCCGCTCGGCTTGCCGCGCTAAGTTTTGCAGTCTGTCCGATCACGGCCGTCTTTCGCGCAGCGAACGACGGCCTTCACCCATAAGAGGGAAGCACCACGCCATGCAGCCGACGCCAACGCCACAAACCCTGACCGCGCCCATTCGGCGCATCCGTTTTGTCTGGGTGGCGATCGTCTTTATGCTTTGGACCGGCGTGATCGGTTCGCGCCTCATGTGGCTGCAGGTCGTGCGTCATCGCGACTGGATAGACCGTGCCGCAAAGCAGCAGCAGCGCACTTTTGAGGTCGCTCCAAGACGCGGCGTGCTGTACGACCGTAACCTGCGCGAGTTAGCCGTCACCGTGCTTGCGGAAAGCGTCTATGCCGTTCCCAGTGAGTTAGGTGAAAATCGCGCGAATGTCGCGGAGTTACTCTCCGGCATCGTTCACTCCGACCCGACAGATAACTTCACGACGCAGAAAAGCATCCTGACGCGTTTGAACGCGTCGCGTAACTTCGCCTGGGTTGGGCGGAAGATGACACCGGACCAGGCGCAGCGCGTGCGCGAATTAAATCTCAAGGGCGTCTACTTACAAAAAGAATTCAAGCGCTTCTATCCGAACAGTGATCTGGCCGCGCAAACTCTCGGCTATGTCGGTGTAGACGACACCGGCCTGGGTGGCCTCGAACGTGAGTTCGAAGATGAAATGCACGGCACACCCGGCCATGTACTCACCGCGGTCGATGCCAAGCGTCACGCCATGGGCAGCGAAGAGCGCGAGCCGCTGCCGGGTGAAAACCTCGTCCTTACCATCGATACCAACATTCAATACATGGCCGAACGTGCGCTCGACCGCCAGATGGAAAAGATGAAGGCGGCGCACGGCACCGTCGTCGTCCAGGACCCGCATACCGGCCAGATTCTGGCGCTTGCCATTGCCCCACGATTCAATCCCAACGACCTGCGCCACCAGGATGCGAGTCTACTGAAGAATCTCGCGGTAAGTGAAATTTTCGAGCCAGGTTCGACTTTCAAATTAGTCAGTTACTCGGCCGCCATTGACGGTGCGGGGGTGCAGCCGACGGACATCGTGGATTGCCAGGGCGGCGCCATGACCATGTACGGCCGCACGCTGCACGATGACAAGACCGATCACTTCGGCCGAGTTACGGTGCAATACGCACTGGAGCACTCGAGCGATGTGGGCGCGGCGAAGATGGCGCTCAAGCTGGGTTCAAATAAGTTTTACGACTACATTCGCGCGTACGGTTTCGGCGATCGTAGCGGCGTCGAACTGCCCAGCGAAACGCGAGGGCTTCTGCGTGCGCCGAAAAAGTGGGGCGCGACAAGCATCCTGTCCATCGCGATCGGTCAAGAGGTCGGCGTTACCCCCGTGCAGATCTCGACCATGGTCTCGACGATTGCCAACGGCGGCACCTATCTGCCACCGCATGTGCTGCTGCAGGGAACGGATTACATGAAGGGCGATGCGCGGTTGCAGCCGGCGTCGGTTCACCTGAACGGCAGTGTGCCTTCGCCGTTGCCGGAGGGTGCGCACCGTGTGATTTCAGAGCTGTCTGCCGCAAAGATGCGTAGCATGATGCTGGGCATCGTGCTGGAAGGAACGGGCAAGAGCGCGGCACTTAACGGCTACAGCTCCGCGGGTAAAACCG
>CBAAAH010000332.1:0-2984 GCA_964658865.1 uncultured Granulicella sp. | reverse complement strand
GAGCTTTGGTTTGCCATTGGCATCAATCAGGCCCAGGTAGTAGTGGCGGTAGTACGACGAGCCCTCCGCTTCTTTGTGGCGCGTCTCCGCCGGCCAGCTTGGCGGTAGGTCATAAAGCGAGTACCAATGGATGCGCGGGGTCTTACCGGTAATGAGTTCCACCGTCTTGTTCATGCCCATCTGCGCAACTTCCTCCAGCCCGAACGAGGAACAGCCGACCTCCGTCACCCACACCGGCAGGCCGCTTACGGCAGCGGCTTCGGCGATCTTGTCGGGCCACTCCGTGAGCTGCCAGTGGTTCCAATCCATCGGAAACCCGTGGATCGCGACCGCATTCACATGCTGCATGACGCCATGGCTCTTTTGCAGCCGCAGCCAGTCCGGATCGCCCGACGACACGCCGCCCAGCACCATCGGCAGCGCGGGGTTCACCGCGCGCATCGCCGCCGCCCCGGCCTTCACCATCGCCGCAAACGTCTCCCACTGCGGGTCCAGGTGAAAGTTCCAGTGCGACAGATTGTTCGGCTCGTTCCACACTACAACCGCTTCGACCATGCGCTTCGCTTCACTCCAACTCCGAACGGTACCCGCGCGCGGCGGTGCCTTCGGGTAAGCCTAAGTAGATGCTCAGGTTAGCGTGCTTTGTTGCTTCTGTCGCCAACTCCCAAAAAATCGATGTATCGGTAAAAGTTTTCCGGTAAAAGTTTCCCCATTCCGCTTTCACAAAAGGCGTGGAATAGAAGCATGCGATTGCTCTTTTCCGCCCTCGCCCTTTGTGCCGCCCCATCGCTTTTTGCCCAGAGCGTGGCCACCGCTCACCAGACGCTGCGCCTGCAGACCTACGCGCTTGCAAGCACGGTGCAGCCCGCGTTTGGCGTGAACCAGAGGAATTTCGGCGTTACCGCCGGCGTGGACGTCGGCACATTCCGCATCAGCCCCCGCATCGATCCCTCACTCGACCTGCGCCTGCTCGCCAGCCACGGCAATGTGTCGAACCAGTTCTTTTATGGCGGCGGACCACGCGTCATGGTCGACCTGGGCCGCTACAAACCCTACGGCGAGTTCCTGATCGGCGACGGCATCATCCACTTTCCCAACACGCGCGACCCCAACTACACCCACGACAACTCCCTCGTGACAGCGTTTGGCGGTGGTCTCGACGTTAGCGTTCACCGCGACTTTGCCGTGCGTGCAGAGGCTCTGACCCAGAGTTGGAAGCTCGGTTCCACCAACCAGGCCTTCCATCCCCTGGCCGTAAGCGTCGGCATCCGCTACCAGGTACACCTCGGTCGCGGTAAAGACGGCCCCGAC
Source organism: uncultured Granulicella sp. (assembly GCA_964658865.1). Taxonomy (GTDB): domain Bacteria; phylum Acidobacteriota; class Terriglobia; order Terriglobales; family Acidobacteriaceae; genus Terriglobus. Next base: position 1,673 of record CBAAAH010000332.1, on the reverse strand, counting down.
CTGTAGCCGCGCGTCGCGGAAGATTTCCCGCCAAAACGGCATGCCCGCTGTCATCCTTTCGCTGTCGTTTCCCGATACGTTCTCCGGGGCAGGCGGCACACTCGTCCTGCCATCCGGTGTACACTAGGGTCAGCACGCATGCTGCGCACACACTCTGTGCTGCGGCGGTCTGCGTCGGGACGTGGCTCAGCCTGGTAGAGCGCACCCTTGGGGTGGGTGAGGTCGCAAGTTCGAATCTTGTCGTCCCGACCAAAAAAACTCCACATGCTAGAAATGTCAGCCAGACCTGCAGGGCCGAATGTTTGCGGCATCGCAGGTCGCTTCATGGGGCCAAGGCAACAGGAGGTAAGCGGCATGGAACGCGCCCACTTAGGGTATCCTCTACCTATTCCCATCAGGATCACGCATCGCATGTTCCCGTGCCGGCCTCGGCAGCCGAGGTCTTCTTTTCGCCGAACTTCCACAAAGCGTGTCGTCGCGCTTGCGCTGAGTCTCGCCGCGATACGCCTGCACGCTCAGGCCACGCCCACGCCCGACGCCGAGCCCGAAGTGCTGAAGACTGCCGCCGGCATCACCGAAGTCGGCGTGCTGACCAGCGCGGAATACCGTATCGACGTGCCCGCAAACTGGAACCACGGACTGGTCGTCTTCTACCACGGCTACTCCGAGCGGCCGTTTCGCTACCGGCTCGACGGCTCCATCGGCATCCAGGCGGAACCCATGCTGCGCCGCGGCTACGCCGTGATCCAGAGCGGTTACTCGCAAACCGGCTGGGCGCTGCAGGCGGCGTACCCGGAGACCGAGGCCCTGCGCCACTATTTCATCCGCAAATACGGCGTACCGCGCGAGACCATCGCCGCCGGCGGCAGCATGGGCGGTGCTCTGGTCATGATCACGATGGAGCTGAACCCCAAAAACGCCTACACCGCCGGCCTGGACCTTTGCGGTGCCGTCGGCCCAAGCTACGTGCACCTGAACCGCCGCTTCCTGTGGCGCGCCGCGTTTGACTACTACTTTCCCGGCGTGATGGCCCAGCTCGACCCCGTACCCAGCAATTTTGAAGAGAGCGACGCCCTGCGCGCCAAAGTATTGGCCGCCATGAAGCTGAAGCCGGATGGCGCCGCTGCTATGCGCAACCTCACCGGCCTGCACTCCGACATTGAGGTCGCGCGCGCCGTGGGCTACTACACCTACGTGATCGGCGACCTGCAACGCAAGGCCGGCGGCAACCCCTTCACCAACCAGAACTTCATCTACACCGGCACCAGCACCGACACGAAAAACGACTACGCGCTGAACGACGGCGTGCGCCGCTACACCGCAGACCCACGCGCCCGTGCCTACCTGCTGGCGCACTACTCGCCCAGCGGCAGGCTCACGCGCCCCATGCTGGCGCTGCACACGGTGTATGACCCGCTCATCCCCGCAAGCTCGCTGGCGCTGTATGAGGCTGAAGTCACCGCCGCAGGCTATGGCCCCAACCTGGTGCAGCAATACGTGCATCGCGAAGGCCACTGCACCTTTACCAGTGACGAGGTGGGCCACGCCTTCGATGAACTCATGCACTGGGCGCACACCGGCGTGGCGCCACAGCCGGGCTTGCTGAAATAATGGACGGATAACACGGCAGGGACACATCTGCCGGGCAGTGCATCACCGAAAGACGGACGACG
>CBAAAH010000331.1:0-2985 GCA_964658865.1 uncultured Granulicella sp. | reverse complement strand
CATCTTCAATCCGTATCTTCGCGTCATGTACGGCCGCGGGGTCTTCAATTACCAGTACGACGTGGCCAACCTCGCCTACAACATGGGCGTGATTGGCGGCGGTATCGACATCAATGTCCATCGCCACATTAATGTGCGCGCCGACTATGAGTATCAGCACTGGTTCAATTTTCGGGGAAATCTGACCACCAACGACGCGAATTCCCTGTCGCCGCAGGTGTTCACGGTGGGCGCGGCCTACCACTTCGAGTAAACCGGATACACTTCGGCAAAGGAAAGCCCCGGCAACCGCCGGGGCTTTTCTGCTGCGGCAAAGCTCTGCCTTTAAAAGTGGTAAGCGACACCGATAGCGGGCTGTGACAGAACTTCGTACCGATTGGTGCTGAAGTTCGTTCCCTGGATACCAAAGTTTGGGGCGCGAACGACCAGGCCGTGGTATTGTACCCGGATGTCGAAGCTCGGGCTCAGCTCATACGCCACGCCGCCGCCGAACATGCCGCCCAGCGACGTGCTGCGCTTGGTGTCGAGCGTCGTCGTACCGCTGTCCTTGATCGGGGAAAACAGCACGCCGGCCACGCCACCTTCAAGAAAGGGGTTGTAGCGCCGGTAGTTCCGGCTGTACACGTACCCAAGGGAAACTTCCTGCTGCCGCGCGTGCACGCTGAAGGTCGCCTGGCTATTACGCAGGTAATCCGCATACTGCGTGAAGCCGTAGTTGGCTTCCAACGCCGAGCGCGGGGTCAGCATGTACCGGTAGCTCGCAAGCGCACCCAGCGACGTATTCGTATTCAACTGGGCACCGTTGCCGTTCACCTGCGGCGCCAGCAGCACGTTTCCGCTAATGCTGACATCCTGTCGGCTTTCCTGCGCGATTGCCTGGTTCGGAACCATTGCCGCAGCGGCCGTACCGGCCAGCAGAGCGCACACTACCATCGATTTCTTCATGCGAAAAATATCCAGATCCTTCAAGAAGCGTGTTTCTGCACTCGGTCGCGCAGCAAGACCGGTGCCCAGCACGAGTCTGGGTCGACGGTTCCAGTGCTAATTGTACCTGTACGACTCCTCTTGTCGCGAGATGGTGAGCGTTCTTCCGCAGGCGCGCAGCAGAAAAGTCCTCGTTCACGCCCATATTGCCCTTACAGGGGCCGCTCCGGCGTAAAGCAATAGGCATCTTCCGACCCTTCGGCAAAGCGCTTCATCGCCTCCACAAATTCCAGTGCGGCATGCGACAGCGTTGCCTCCCGCCGGTGCACCAGGCGTAGCTTGCGTTCCATCTGCAGTTCTTTTACAGGGACCCGCACCAGCGCGCCCCCGCGCAATTCACGCTCGACGGTCAGGGCCGGCACCAGCGCGACGCCGTTTCCCTGCTCCACAAACCGCCGCACTGCCTCCAGCGACGGCAGTTCCACATCGATGCGCAGCGGCGTCTTGTACCGCTGAAAGGCCTCCAACACCTTGGCTCGCTGCGGCGACGGCACGTTATGCGCAACAAAGTGCTCCTCGCCGAGCTGGCGAATCGATACCTGGCCGGCCTTTGCCAGCCGGTGCCGCGGGTTCACCACCAGCGCCAGTTCGTCGCGGTAGATCACGATCGATCGCAGCGCCGGGTCTTCCGGCCGAAAGCTCACGATACCGATCTCCACCGAATGTGCCAGCACCTCATCCGGAATGCGGCTGGCGAACGAGCGCTGCACCGCCACCTTGATGCGCGGGTGGGCGCGGCAAAAGCGTTCCAGAATCGGCAGGAGCGCCAGGCTGGTGTATTCGTTGGCCGCCAGTGTCAGGCGGCCGCGGTGCAGCGAGCGCAACTCGCCTAGCGCATCGGTCGCTTCGGCACGCAGATTCAACAGCTTCTGCGCATAATCCTTAAGCACTTCGCCCGCGTCGGTCAACGATCCGTCACGCGCCGAGCGTTCGAGCAGCGTCTCCCCAAGCTCCGCTTCCAGCTTGGCAATGGTCTGGCTTACGGCTGGCTGCGTGCGCCGCAAACGGGTCGCCGCGCGAGAAAAGCTGCGCTCCTGCGCTACCGCCAGAAACGTCTCCAGTGCAAACAGTTCCATCCGCCACCCCTGCTCCGCAACCTACGCTACATAAGCATTTCGAATAGAGCCATCATCTCTCATAACAACCCGTTATCGCTATACTTCAATACAGAGGGCTGCACAACGCCATGAATGATCAGGTCTTCTTTTTCGACACTACTCTGCGCGACGGCGAGCAATCCCCCGGCTGCACCATGCACCACGCGGAAAAGCTGCGGTTCGCCCACCAGCTCGCGACGCTGGGCGTCGACATCATCGAGGCAGGTTTCCCCATCGCTTCAGACGGCGATCTGGGCAGTGTGCAGGCCGTCGCACGAGAAGTTCGCGGACCCCGTATTGCGGCGCTTGCCCGCTGCAAGGCCGGTGACATTGAAGCCGCCGCGCGCGCCGTGGAAGCCGCTCCGCTCAACCGCATCCACACGTTTCTTGCGTCCAGCGACCTGCACCTGGAAGCGAAGCTGCGCATCACCCGCGCACAGGCGCTGGATCAGGCCGGTGAATCTGTCCGGCTCGCGCGCACCTACGCGCAGGATGTGGAGTTCAGCGCGGAAGACGCCACGCGATCCGATCCGGATTTCCTGGTGCAACTGATTACGGTCGCCATCGAGGCCGGCGCAACGACCATCAACCTGCCCGATACCGTCGGTTACTCCACGCCGGCGGAGTATCGCCAGATGTTCGAGACGGTGCGCGCCCGTGTGGCTACTGGACCAAACATCATCTTCTCCACCCACTGCCATGACGATCTGGGTCTCGCCGTGATCAATACGCTTGCCGGTTTGGAAGGCGGCGCGCGCCAGGTGGAGGTTTCCGTGCACGGCATCGGCGAACGCGCCGGCAACGCCGCCTTGGAAGAGGTTGCGGCCCTGATGCAGGTGCGCCACGACGCTTACCCCTACCGGAACGGCCTGAAGCTGAATGAGATTGGCGCGACCAGTCGACT
>CBAAAH010000330.1:0-2997 GCA_964658865.1 uncultured Granulicella sp. | reverse complement strand
CGCCGATGTCGATGCCGAGTTCGAGCGATGCGGTCGCGACCAGGCACTGAATTTCGCCGGCCTTCAGGCGCTGCTCCGCATCGAGCCGCAGCGCGCGCGACAACGAACCGTGGTGCGCGGCGACGTTCTCCGTGCCCAGTCGTTCCGCCAGCGCGCCGCACAGCCGCTCCACCATGCGGCGTGTGTTGACGAACACGAGCGTCGATTTGTGTTCGCGGCACAGGTCGGCGATGCGGTCGAAGATCTCGACCCACATCTTGCTGTCGCACACAGAGGAGAGTTCGCTCGATGGAATCTCGATGCCGAGATCAAGCGTGCGGCGGGTGCCGACCTGCACGATGACGCAGGAAGAGGAGAAGGAAGTAGGGAGAGAAGAGGATAAAGTAGAACGTGGAAGAGGGGAAGAGGAGGTTTGCGGTTGAACTGCGCAGCTTTTGCTTTCTTCCTTTTCCCCTTGCTCTTTTTTTATGCCGGTTAAGAAAGCGGCGACGAGTTCGATGGGATTCTGCGTGGCGGAGAGGCCGATGCGCTGCGGCGGTCGCGACATGCCGGTCAACATCGCGCCGGGGCTGCGGCGGTTTTCGCCGGTGACGAGAGCGTCCAGCCGTTCCAGCGTGAGGGCGAGGTGCGCGCCGCGTTTGTCGTCGACCATGGCGTGGATTTCGTCGACGATCACAGTGTGTACGCAGCGCAGGTTTTCCCGTGCCTTTGCGCTGGTCAGTAGCAGGTAAAGTGATTCCGGCGTGGTGACCAGGATGTGCGGCGGCGTTTTCAGCATCGCCACGCGTTCCTTCGGCAGGGTGTCGCCGGTGCGCACGCCGGTGCGGATCCGCGGAACGAGGTAGCCCTGTTCGAGCGCGAGTTGCAGGATCTCGGCGAGCGGCGCTTCCAGGTTCTTCCGCACATCGTTCGACAGCGCCTTGAGCGGCGAGACGTACACTACCTGCGTGGTGGGGCTAAGGCGACCTTCGATGGCTTCGGTGACCAGGCGATTGATGGCGACGAGAAAGGCCGCAAGCGTTTTGCCGGAACCCGTGGGTGCAGAGATGAGCGTGGAATCGCCGCGCAGAATGGCGGGCCAGCCCTCGATCTGCGGCTCGGTCGCGGAGCCGAACTTCTGCAGAAACCACGCGCGCACAACCGGGTGCGCCCACGCCAGCGGTTCGGACTCGGACGTGAGGGGAAAAGGCGGTGGCAGGGTGGCGGTCGCCATATCAGTATTCTACGCTTCGGCTTCGCTTCCTGTTCGCCTTGGCTGTCAATCCGAGAGGGCTGGGTCGTCTCTGCCGACAGATTGTTCGCACGAGCGAAAAGCGGATCCTCAGGAGTGCAAGCCCCATTTCTTGTGAGAATTTTACGGCACGGCTGAAGCCGTATTCCTGCGAAGAGGCAGCATTCGTCCGACAGGATCGAATGCTGCCTTGATGGTTCCAGGCTCTGCGATGATAAAAGCTATGGACGAGATGACGGCAGAAGACCGGGCGCGGCGGGTCAAGGTGATCGTGTTTGACGTGGATGGCGTGCTGACGGATGGGCAGCTTTTCTTTATCCCCACGGGCCACGACAAGGATGGCAAGATCACCGCGGTGGAGACGAAGGGTTTCTCCGCGCACGACGGCCTGGGTATCGGCATTGGACGTGCGGCGGGACTGCGGTTCGGGGTGATTACCAAGCGCACCAGCGATACCGTCGCCGTACGCATGCGCGACCTGAAGGTCGACCACGTGTACATGGGCGCGCACGACAAGACCGAGGCACTGGCGAAAATTGCCGCGAGCGAGAGTGTCGCGATGGAGGAAATTGCCTACGCCGGCGATGATCTGATCGACCTGCCGCCCATGCGCCAGGTGGGCTTTGCTGTGGCGACGTGGAACGCACGCGACCAGGTGAAGCGTGAGGCCCACTGGGTGACGCCGAGCGCGGGCGGCCACGGCGCGGGGCGCGACCTGATCGATTTTGTGCTGGCCGCGCAGGGGCGGCTGGAGGAGGCATACGCGTTCTATCTCAGCCGCGAAAACAAGACGGCCGACATCGGCTCCGGTGGCATGTAGGGGAAATAATTTTGCTGCCGCCAACATTGTGGTGACCGTCACTGCCTGCACGTCGGCGTGCGGCAGGAGCGGCTGAGCCGCGAGCGCGCACAGTTTTTATTTGACGTGGAAGGGCAGCCCACGTTGAACAAGAAAATTTCTTTTGCGGGTTTAGACGCCGCTGCCGCCGCGCTCCGCCGGCCGGTGAATGCCAAGGCGTTCTTCCAGCGTGTGCAGGCGTGGCACGGTAATGCCCAGCACCTTGCGTACCGCCATGAACGCGAGATGCACGGCGAGCGCAACGCAACTGCCGGCCAACGTGGCGAGCGAGCGGTTGGTCAGCACGTCGCGCGTGGGCGTGTGCACGATCGCCAGCAGGAACACGATATAGCTGGTGAGCACCGCCGCGAATACGCCGTAGTTGACGTTGAGCAGAAGGTACGTCAGGAACAGAAACAGCAGCACAAGCGCGGTCAATACCTCGCCGTGCGGGTGCAGCGCGATGATGACGAGCGTGCATACCGCCGCGCCCAGCAGCGTGCCGGCCACGCGCAGTAGGGAACGAGCAGCGGTGGACGCCCACTCCGGCTTGGGCAGAAGCACGGCCGTCATGCCCACCCAGTAGGCGTTGTGGAACCGCAGGTGGCGATAAAGCGCGACGGCGATCACGCCGGTAACGGAGATGCGCAGCGCATACTGCAGCGACGCCGAGCCCCATTGCAACTGTTCCTCAAGAAAGCTGCGGCCAAAGTGGGTCGGGTCGAAATCGGGCGCGGTAAATTCCGTTTGCGCCTGCGGAAACCAGTGCCGCAGCACGAGCATCAGCAACGTTTGCAGGGCACCACCGGCAAGCACACCCGCGCCACGCAGAAGGGCGCTCCACACCAGGTCGTGCGTGGTGCCCGGCGTTGAAAGCGCTGCGGACGAAATAATGAGGAACACGCAGCACTGCTGGCCGACCCATGCC
>CBAAAH010000329.1:0-3006 GCA_964658865.1 uncultured Granulicella sp. | reverse complement strand
AAAGCATCCCGATCACACTACAGGCCACAACAACTACAGGCCATGGAAACTACCCCTTCCGTTGAATCAGGAATTTGATAAACCAACCCAATGAAATGAAAGGTTTGCCCGAAACCCTGGGAGAGAGGCTCGCATCCAACGCCGTACAGGAGAAACACCATGGCTCTCGGCAAAATCGTCTACACCGCGCACGCAACCGCAACCGGTGGACGCGAAGGAACAGCAAAATCGGATGACAACAAGCTTGACGTAAAGCTCGGCATGCCCAAGCAGATGGGGGGCAAGGACGATGGGACGAACCCCGAGCAGCTTTTTGCCGCGGGTTATGCCGCGTGCTTTATCGGCGCGATCAAGCACGTTGCGCAGACGCAGAAAATTCAACTGCCGGAAGACCTTTCGATTAACTCGGCAGTATCGTTCGGGCCGCGCGCGAACAACGAAAAAGGCTTCAGCGTCGATGTCGCGCTGGAAGTCAAAATTCCCGGCATGGAGCATGGCGCCGCGGAAAAGCTTGTGCACGAAGCGCACGAGGTTTGTCCCTACTCCAACGCCACGCGGAACAACATCGACGTCACGCTTACGGTCGCCTAAACAACATGGCAAACGAATCGAACAAAGTAACGATCGTCTTCGTCCACGGTGCATGGTGCGACGGCAGCGTCTGGACCAAGGCCCTGATGCCGCTGGCGCATGAGGGATTTCGCATCCATGCGGCACAGTTACCGCTTGAAACCTTCGACGGTGACGTTGCCGCGCTCAACCTGTTGCTGGACCATGTCGAAGGACCGGTGCTGCTGGTCGGCCACTCCTACGCGGGTGCCGTCATCACGGCGGCCGGGAATCATGACAAGGTGAAGGCTCTCGCCTATGTCACGGCTTTTGCGCCGGACGACGATGAGGTTTTCGGCACCATCAGCGGCATGTTTCCGGCGAAGGCACAGCTCAACCTGCAGCCCGATGCGAAAGGTTTCCTTTGGCTTAACGCGGAGTTCGCCGGGGATGCGCTCGGCCACGACCTGCACCGCGGCGTGATCAATCTGACGGTCGCGCTGCAGAAGCCGACCAGCACCGCGCTGTTCGGCGTTTCGCTGAAGAACCCGGCATGGAAGCACAAGCCGAGTTCCTATCTGGTCACGACGGAAGACCGGATATTGGCACCGGAAACCCAGCACGCGCTCGCAAAGCGCATCCACGCGCGTACGGAAGAAGTTGCGGCCAGCCACCTGGTGGTTCTTTCGCAACCGGAGTTCGTTGCGCAGTTTGTACGGAACAGCGCGCAGACCATGGAAGTGTCCATCACTGAATAAGGAATAAGGAAAAGGCGGCATGCTCCCGATAAAAAGGCGCGCCGCCTTTTCCTTTAGAAGTCTTGCAGTAAAGGAAGTCCGGTTCCAATGCCATGTAGAGCAGTTCTTAATCTCAATCTACAGCTCCGACGCATCCGCGGGAGCGCGCACGAGGGATGGGGCGCAAAAAATTGAGTTGCGGCGCGAGTACGATGCAAACCGCAAATGACCGAAACGCCCCGGCACACATCCAATGCACAGCATGCCTGTCACCACACTTTCAGAAACAGAACCCCTCACCGCCATTCCACCACCGGAGCCGGTGTACAACTGTGCCCGCTGCAGCCACTATTTGCCGGAAGGTACGCTTGCCTGCCCGGAGTGCAACAGCCTGGCGTACGGCCCGCACCTGAACCAGCTTGCCGCGGCGGCGGCGGCGGCAGAGCAGGCGGAGAATCTGGTGGAGGCACGCGAACGCTGGGTCGAGGCGCTTGCCTGGCTGCCGACGGACGCGCGCCAGGCTACCCAAATCCACGAGCACCTGGCCACCCTGGGCAACCGGCAGGAAGTCACCAAGGCGAAACAGGCACGATGGCGCAAACGACTGGGCCCGTTTGCCCCCGTTCTTCTGGGCGCGGCGAAGTTCAAAAGCGTCTTTTTCCTGCTGTTCAAGCTTAAGTTCCTGCTCGGCTTCGTCACGTTTTTCGCCCTGTATTGGGCGATCTACGGCTGGAAGTTCGCTGCCGGCTTTATGCTGTCGATCTTCGTGCATGAAATGGGGCACTACGTGGTGGTGCGGAGCCGCGGGCTCAAGGCGGAGCTGCCGGTGTTTCTGCCCGGGTTAGGGGCCTACGTCAAGTGGTACAACCAGGGTGTTTCGCTACCGGTGCTTGCGTCCATTGCCCTGGCTGGCCCGCTGTTCGGCCTAGGCATGGCACTGGTGTTCGCTGGCCTGTACCGAGCGACACATGCGCCGGTTTTTCTCGCGCTGACTTCGGCCACTGCGTGGCTCAACCTCGTCAACCTCATCCCCGTCTTCATGTTCGACGGAGCACAGGCGACCTATGCCTTGAGCCGCCTGCAACGCGCACTCACACTCGCCGCATGCCTCATCCTGTTTGCCGTCATGCATGAGGGTGTCTTTCTTTTTCTTGCCGCGGGCATGGCCTGGCGGCTGTTCACCAACGACGTTCCCGAGCAACAAACCGCCGGGACGTTGGCGGCGTACCTGGGCCTGCTGTTTGCACTGGGTGCCGTGTTGTACTTCGCTCCCATGCAGAGTTCCATGGGACGCTAGGCTCCTACTGACGTTTCGCTGAGTTACTTGATGCTGTTCCGCCCAGGAGATAAACCCTTGGAAGCTCCCAAGCTGTTTTCACGCCGCAGTTTTCTGCAGCAGACGTTCGCTTACTCCGCCATTGCGGCGCTTGCCCCGGGTGAGTTGCTGCGCATCGACGCCCAGCAGGCACCACCACCCAACCCTGCCGCAGCCCACATGTTTATGCTGGGCGACTGGGGCACCGATCGCTACAAACCGCAGCAGGCCAGCGTGTCGCAAAGCATGAATCAGTGGATGGACAGTCGCCATATTCAACCAGGCGCGCTGTTTATGCTGGGCGACAACTGGTATGGCAAAATGCACGGCAACACGGGCGTGGAGCGATGGCAGGATCAGTTTGAGACGATGTACCCGGCAAACCGTTTTCCCGGTCCCGCGTAT
>CBAAAH010000328.1:0-3013 GCA_964658865.1 uncultured Granulicella sp. | reverse complement strand
CATGATACGCATGTTCACCACGGCGTAAGCGGAGTCGGTCAACTGCACACCGATGCGTGACATCGATCCACCAACCGGTCCCATGCTGAACGGCAGTACATACATGGTGCGGCCGCGCATGCAGCCACGGAAAAGCTGCTTCAGCCGGCGCCGCATGGCGAACGGATCCATCCAGTTGTTTGTCGGGCCTGCGGCGTCTTTCGACAGCGAGCAGATGAACGTGCGATCTTCCACGCGGGCGACGTCGTTCGGTGAAGAGCGCGCCAGAAAACATCCGGGCCAGGCCTGCTCGTTCAGACGCTTGAACGTGCCCGCATCCACCAATTGTTCACACAGCCGGTCGTATTCTTCCTGCGATCCGTCGACCCAGTGGATCGCCTCCGGCTGGGTGAGTTCGGCCATCTTTTCCACCCAGCGGATGAGGTGCCTGTTAATGGTGGGCGGCGTCACCGCGGTGGCTTCAGCCGGCATCGCGGACAGAACGGAAGTTTGCATCGAGAAACACACTTTCGGGCGCAGCAAACGCCGCATAAGACACGCTATGGGTATTGCATCGTAGACACTTCGCCACGTCAACTGGCCCGCGGCTGTAGCACCATGCACACGTTGCCGGCTAGCGTCCCAAGACGCAACAGCTCCCCATTCGCACTCTCGTGGCATCTTCCTTCGCCGATAAGCGTCGAGTATGCAGAGGGAACTCCAAATTCCGTCATTTGTATCACCCTCTGCGCGATTGCTGTCGCACAAAAACCTGGCGGCGCGACGCCCCTGGGCACCGTTGCGGCTGCTGCAAAATGGGCGCGCCGCCATGCGCGAAATGGACAGCACCACTATTGTTGCCGTGCTGCTGCAGTGGATTGCGGCAGCCGTGCTCGCCGTATCGTTGGTGCGCGCCAATGTTGTGGCGCTCACGGGGATGCGTACGGTGCTGCTGATTGCCGCCAGCATCAGTGGCCCACTCACCTGCCTGGGTATTCTGAGGGCAGGCCATCGTATGCGCAAATACCGGTTCAAGCAGCAGTCCCTGATGCATCGAACCCTTCACGACGAGCTCACCGGCCTGCCCAATCGCGCTTCGATGCGCGAGCACCTGCAGCAAGCCCTAGCGGAGGCACACGCAACGACATCGCCGCTGACGTGCCTGTATCTCGATCTGGATGGCGTGCGCTTTGCCAACACGCTACTCGGCTATCCGGCCGGCGACGAGTTGCTGAAAGAAATTGTACGCAGGGTGGATGACTGCCTTGCCCCGACCGACTACTTCTGTCGCTTTGGCGGCGATAAGTTCGTCATCCTGCTCCATCGCCCCCTGACTCGGGCGGGCATCGATGCCTTCGCAGATGCGGTCATTCACTCGGTCGCGCGGCCGTTCCTGCTCAACCAGCAGGAATTTAGCACCGGCGTGAGCATCGGCATCGCCGCCTTTCCGACCAGTGCCACCCACGCCGAAGGTCTGCTGGCAGCGGCCGAGCGTGCGATGTATGCGGTAAAGCACAGCGGTCGCAGCACGTTCCGTCATGCAGACCGTGAGGACTCTGCAGCCGATGCACGTAAACGCCTTCTCGCGGATAAGTTACAGGCTGCCCTATACGGCGGAAAACTGCGGCTGGAGTACCAGCCCATTTTCTCCACGGACGGGGTCGCGGTCGCGGTCGAAGCCCTTTGCCGCTGGCAGGACGCGGACGAGGGCAACATCTCTCCCGGCGAGTTCATTCCCATCGCCGAGGCAACCGGAATGATCGTGCCGCTCAGCAAATGGGTGCTGTATACCGCGTGCGAACAGATGCAGTCGTGGCTCGCAAGGGGCAGCAGCCTGCGGCGCATTGCTGTCAATATCTGCGTTCTGCAAGCCTCGCGAGACGACTTTTTCTCTACCGTGCAGGAGACCCTGCGTGAGACTAAATTACCTCCGGAGTACCTGGAACTTGAAGTGACCGAAAGCGCCCTTGCCATCGACTTCGAGGCGGTAAGACAGCATGTGCAGCAACTGCGTGCCCTCGGCATTCGTATCGCCATCGACGATTTCGGCACGGGCTACTCGTCGTTCGGCCGGCTGCGTGACTTGGAGGTCGACGCGTTCAAGATTGACCGCCTGTTCGTGCAGGGCGCAGATGAAACACCGAACGGCGTTGCCGTGCTGGAGGCCATTGTGGATATGGCACACAGGCTTCAGCTTACCGTCGTGGCAGAAGGTGTGGAAACGAACGAGCAACTGCAAATGCTACGAAGGATGAGCTGCGACGAGATGCAAGGATTTTTTCTGGCCCGGCCGCAAACGCCGTTCGAGGTATCCAAACTCGTAGCGCCGGTGCAGCCCCGGCAACAGGAACACCGGCGTGGATGAATACGATCATCCGTAACGCGTGACGACGGTGCAAGCAGATGCAGATAAGGGTTCAGGCTCGTCGGCATTATGCCCGGCGAGCCTGAACCCTTGTTTTCCGGTCAAGACGCGACGCTTAAAGCGAACTCATGTTGTGCAGAAATTCGCTATTGTTCCGGGTCTTGCTTAGTTTATCCGTCAGCAGTTCCATGGCTTCAGTAGGCGACAGCGGGTTCAGCACCTTACGCAGAATCCAGGTACGCTGCAGGTCTTCCTTCGGAATGAGCAGTTCTTCCTTACGCGTGCCGGAACGCTGAATGTCGATCGCCGGAAAGACGCGCTTGTCGACCAGCTTGCGATCCAGAATGACTTCCATGTTGCCCGTACCCTTGAACTCTTCGAAGATAACTTCGTCCATGCGGGAACCGGTGTCGACGAGTGCCGTCGCCATAATGGTAAGTGAGCCGCCCTCTTCAATGTTACGAGCCGCGCCGAAAAAGCGCTTCGGGCGTTGAAGGGCGTTGGAGTCCACACCGCCGGAGAGTACCTTGCCGCTGGGCGGGACGATGGTGTTGTACGCGCGTGCAAGACGCGTGATGGAGTCGAGAAGGATCACCACGTCGCGCTTATGCTCGACCAGGCGCTTTGCCTTTTCAATCACCATTTCCGCAACCTGCACGTGACGCGCCG
>CBAAAH010000327.1:0-3021 GCA_964658865.1 uncultured Granulicella sp. | reverse complement strand
TTCGGAACCGGCCGGCAGCACCGCCATTGGCCGTATGCCGAGAATCTGCTCCAGGTCGACCGCAAGGAACACCCGCTTATCCTGCCGCTGAGCCAGAATCGCGGCAAGCAGGCCCGCAAGCAGACCGAACGGCAGCGCGCCGAGCAGCGCCAGTCGACGTTTGCTCGAAATCGCGGGCGCTGCTTCATTCGGCGCGACCGCCAGCATCACGCGGCTGGGGCTGTTTGCCTGCAGCGTCGTCGTGCTGATGGAATCGCGCACCGCACCCAGACGTGTTTGCAGCAGGGTGATTTCGCTGTTCAGCGCGGAATACCGCTGCAGCTTGGAAGCCGCTCCCGCGGCGCGGCTGCTCTCCGCGTTCAACTGCCGCTCAACCCGCGCTTCCTCCTGCGAAGCGCCACGCACAGCGCGGTCCCGCGTCGTGTTCAAGCGCCGCTCCTGTTCGGCGTCGCCACGTGCCGTTGCAGAGAGCAGTTCCCGATCCAGCGACTTTAACTCCTGTACATCCTGCTGATAGATGGGATTGACCGTCGTCATGCCGGCCATCTGGCTTTGCAACTGGGCCTTGCGCGCGTTGATCTGCGAGACCAGGCCGGAAGTCGTCGTGTCCTGATTGCCCTGAGCCCCGCTGCCACTGCTGGCCTGCGCAATGCCTGCTGCCGCATACGACTGGGCGCGCCGCAGATCCGAAAGCTGCTGGCGCAGGTCGCCGACCGTCTGGTCGATCGGCGTTTTCTCTGCATCCTGCAGACGCGAAACGCCGAATTCTCCGGCAAGCTGCGACGCTGCCGCGCGATCCGCATTCAGGTTCGATTCCAGCCGCGCCGCTTCTTCGTTCAGCAGTTGCACGCGTTCGGTCGCGCGGCCGTCTTCTTCACGGTGAACCGTCTTCAAAAACTGCGTGGCTACCGCCGACATTGCTTCGGACGTGTCCTTCGCGCGCGGTCCGGTCAGCGTCGCACTGATCTGCAGGCTGGTGCCGACGCGGGTCGCATTGATGGAGCGCTGCAACCGCTTCGCCGCGGCGCTCACACTCTCGTTGGGCTGACGCCATACCCCCTGGGGCAGGCTGCGCACCGCGGCCTCTGCCGTATCCGCGCGGCCCAGCGTCTCCACGGCCTGCTGCATGGTGGAATCGAACTGTGTGACATCGCTGCTGGCAGCCAGGCCGGAGATCGGTAGAACCGCGGTCACCACCGGCGAGACGGAAAAGATTGCCGTCGACTGGTACTGCGTCTTCAGCAAGGCTCCGCCGGCCAGCAGGGTTCCGGTTACCAAGGCTGCAGTCACCGCGGCAAGCACGGGGTGCATGGAGAGTGCGCGACGCACGTCGAGCCGAAACGCGGGCTGACCCGGCGTCTTTGCCGGCAGTGCGTCCGAGGAGAAAAAGTCCGGGTCGGTCCTCTTGTTCATTGCAGTATGCCTCGTGTCCTGTCCCGCCACACGCTCAGGTGCTGTTGTGTTCGGCCGTGGCAGGCTTCTTGAGCGGCAGTGCCGTCCTGGCGGGTACGGCGTTTCCTATCGCTGGTTCAAAAGTACGGCAGTTGTAAAAATGTTCACCAGTGGTGATAGCCGATCCAGGATATAAGCGGCGCTGTTGAACTTGCTTTCGGGCACATACAGAATGTCCCCGGTATGAAGTGCAATATCGGTGGAGTTCGGCTTCAACAAGTCTTTAAACGCCACCAGGCGAATGTTGCCGGTGCTTGGTTCCACAATGCGCAGCGTCGGATTCGCACCCGCTTCTTTGGTGAGGCCACCTGCGTTGGAGAGCAGGCGCGCCAGCGTGGTGTCGTGGTCCAGCGGCTGCGCGCCAGGGTGCGTCACCTGGCCCAGGATCGAGATATAGCGGTCGTCTCCCGACGGCACGTATACCACGTCGTCGCGCATGAGCCGCAGGTTCGCAAGGGTATTGCCACCGCGTGCCAGCGCCGCCACATTGACATCGATTGCGGTCTGGCCGCCGCGATAGATGACGGCGCGCTCGGGCAGCGCATGCGTGCCGCTGGTAATGCCGCTGAACTGCGCGCTGCTGGACTGCGTTCGCGGCGATCCGCCGCCACGTGCAAGCACATCCAGCAGCGTCGGCTGCCTTTGATAAATTTGCGGCCCAGGATGATCCACCGCGCCGATCAGCAATACCTGGTTCGAGGTATAGCTCTCGACGCCAACGGTCACCGCGGGATCGGTGTAATAGCGAAGGAGTTTTTCCCGCAGCACAGCCGCAGCTTCGTCGCGGGTTTTGTCTGCCACGCTGACGGAACCGATGAGCGGCAGGGTCACGTTCCCGTCGGGACCGACAGTCTGGCGGCCCGTCAGTTCCGGCCGTCCCTGCACGTTCACACTCACCACATCGCCTCGGCCCAGCCGATACGCTTCATCATCCGTGGACGGCTGCAACAAAGCCTTCCGCGCCTCCGGTGAAAGCACTTCTTCCTGCCCGGCAACCTCGGCCTGCGCACCGCTTTGCGCCACCGTAGGAGCAGCAAAGGTGCCCAGCACAACGACGCAGCACAACGACAGCGCCGCGCAACGACGCGCGCAAAGAAGGGCATGGCGCACCCTGTTCTGCCTGATACAACTCGACATAGGCTTTACCTTACCCCAGCCATTCCCGGCATCGACATCCCTCTTCTGTTCGCCTGTAGTGCCCATTCGTTTACTCTGTGCTTCCGTAGCCTGGTCAGGAAACCGTTGCATGAGAGTCTCTTTCAGCAGGTTCGATCATGGCCGACAGCTTCGGTTCAGCGTCAAACAGCGGCTGCAAGGAGGCGTTGTTCAGCACCCGTTGAATCGCTTCCGGCGCTCCGATCAGATAAAGCTTTTTCGCCTTTGCCAACAGGCTTCGCCGAATGTCGAGCAGGCAACCGACACCGTCCGCGCCCACCTGCGTCGCCTCCGACAGGTCGACCGTTACGTCGCAGTCGTCAGCGATCGCATCGCGCACGGTATCGCGCAACAGGGGGCAAAGATCGCCGGTAAGCGCATCCTGCACATGGATTACGCGGTGGCCTTCCTGTG
>CBAAAH010000326.1:0-3041 GCA_964658865.1 uncultured Granulicella sp. | reverse complement strand
TGAACAGGTCAGAGAAATACTGCGAGCGAACACCGCTTTCCTCGCACAACATCAGCACTTGGCGGATTTCTTCATAAAACGAGCGGACTGGCAGCGCGACCAGCACTTCATCGATGTGTTCGCGCAGCAACAGGTCTTCCAGGTCGGCGATGGTGCCCAGCACCGGCCGGCCGGCCACCGAGGTGCGCGGTACATGGTGTGGATCAACAAAGCCGACCACGTGGTATGCGAAGGTGCGGTCGATCGCCAGCTTCGCCGCCAGTTCTTCCGCGCGCGCATCCGTGCCGACGATCAGCGCCCGGCTCTCCCGACGGAAATACGGCCGCAATAAAACGTCGTAGCCGGTGACGGCGATGCGCGCGATTGCCGTCATCGCCAGGCTGGCCACAAAGAAAATGAGCAACGGCGCGATCACGCCGCGGCCCACATTCCGAAAGTGCAGCATGGCCAGCGTCACCAGCGAGCAACCGCCGACCCCCGTATATAGGCGCAGCAGTAAATTACGCCGGCTGACGATGCGCTCGGCCTGGTACACGCCCGTCAGGTGCAGCATAGACGACCATAGCGCCCAGCACGCGCTGAGCACAAGGATATTCTTCACAGAGATCCGCGCGCCCAGAAAGAGTTCGGGATCCCGCACAGTTTCCTGAAAATACAACGGCAGTACGACCGCAATCATCGCGACCGTCATCAGCACCAGGTCAACGATCTTGACGGTATTGCTGGTGACGCTGCGCAGACCCACAACGGAGGGTGCACGATCAGCAGCAGAAGTCCTCGGTGTGCTTCCGGCACGACCGTCTCTCATCGTCGTTGGTTGATCGCTTGCCATGAAGATAAACGGCACTCCTTCCGAGAGCGACGCCCTCTTTCCGAGACGTTGGCCCCTGCTACACGGTAGACTCCAGCCGCCGGACAGACATCACCCAAACGGGCCAAGGCATGCATCTTCCTGCCAATCCCTCCATCGGCATCCGTTCGAGAAGCATGAGATGGCACTATCGTAGCGGAAATTATCGAAAGCAGCGCTGTCCGCGTGCATCAGAGTTAGACAGATCGACCAGGAGTGAATTGCCATGAACACGCTGACCGAAGAACAAGTTCGACGCATCAACGAATACTGGTATGCCGCGAACTATTTATCGGTCGGGCAGATTTACCTCAAGAGCAATCCGCTGCTGGAGCGTCCGCTCACGCCGGACGACATCAAGCCGCGCCTGCTGGGGCACTTCGGCACCACACCAGGTTTGAATTTTATTTATGCGCACCTGAACCGCATCATCAAAGCGCATGATGCGAACATCCTGTACGTGGTCGGACCAGGCCACGGAGCTCCAGGCATCCTGGCAAATACCTACCTTGAAGGCACTTACACCGAGATCTATCCCAACATCGAGCGCGACCGTGACGGCATCAAAAGCTTCTTTCGCCAGTTCAGTTGGCCCTATGGCATCCCGAGCCACGACGCGCCCAACGTGCCGGGATCGATCAATGAGGGTGGCGAGCTGGGTTATAGCCTGGTGCACGCCTACGGTGCGGCGTTCGATAACCCGGACCTGATCGTCGCCTGCGTGGTGGGCGACGGTGAGGCCGAAACCGGCACGCTCGCAACCTCTTGGCATTCCAATAAATTTCTGAATCCAATTACGGATGGTGCGGTCCTGCCCATCCTGCACCTGAACGGCTTTAAGATCGCCAATCCCACGGTGCTGGCGCGCATTTCGCACGACGAACTGGAATCGCTCTTCAAGGGCTACGGCTACAAACCTCATTTTCTTGAGGGTAGCGACCCGACGGAGATGCACCAGGGCATGGCCGCGGTCATGGACAGGATGTACGCCGAAATCCGCGCCATCCAGCAGCATGCGCGAGAGAACAACGATGCCACACGGCCCATGTGGCCCATGCTGGTGTTGCGCTCGCCCAAGGGCTGGACCGGACCGAAATTCGTTGACGGCAAACCGGTGGAAGGCACGTGGCGCGCGCACCAGGTACCGCTGGAAGAAGTCCGCACCAACCCGGAACACCTTCGGCAACTGGAAGAATGGCTGCGGTCGTACAAACCGCAAGAGGTCTTCGATAAGGAGGGCTGCCTGCGCGAAGACCTGTACGATCTGGCCCCCAAGGGCAACCTGCGCATGGGCATGAACGTGCATTCAAACGGCGGCGCGCTCTTGCAACCGCTGGTGCTGCCCAACTTTCGCGACTACGCTGTCGCCTGCGCGCAGCCCTGCGAGCAGGAAGTCAGCGCGACCGCCAACATGGGCAAGTACTTGCGCGACGTCATGAAGAACAATCTCGCTTCGCGCAACTTCCGCGTTTTCGGCCCGGATGAGACTGCGTCGAACCGCCTGCAAGCCGTGTACGAAGTCAGCGGCAAGCGCTGGGATGCGGAGTATGAAGATGTCGACGAGAACCTTTCGACCAGCGGACGCATCATGGAGGTGTTGAGCGAAAACCTGTGCGAGGGCTGGCTGGAAGGCTACCTGTTGACCGGTCGCCACGGTTATTTCAGTTGCTATGAGGCGTTCATCCACATTATCGACAGCATGTTCAACCAACATGCCAAGTGGCTGCAGGAATGCAAGCACCTGCCGTGGCGTCAGCCCATCGCCTCGCTCAACTACCTACTCAGTTCGCACGTCTGGCGCCAGGACCACAACGGCTTTTCGCACCAGGACCCCGGCTTTATCGACCATGTCGCGAACAAGCATTCCGACACCGTTCGCATCTATCTTGCGCCGGATGCGAACACGCTGCTGGCCGTGACGGATCATGTCCTGCGTACGCGCAACTACATCAACCTGACGATCGCGGGCAAACAGCCGGCGCCAGTATTCCTGGACATCGAAGCGGCGACGCGACACGTGATCGCCGGCGTGGGCGCGTGGGATTGGGCATCGAACACGCAGGATGAGCCCGACGTCGTGGTCGCAAGCGCGGGGGATGTGCCGACACTTGAAGCGCTCGCCGCCATCACCGTGCTGCGCGACTGGGCACCCGACCTGAAGGTGCGTTTTGTCAACGTCGTCGACCTGTTT
>CBAAAH010000325.1:0-3122 GCA_964658865.1 uncultured Granulicella sp. | reverse complement strand
AAAAAGCTCTGGGCGAGTTCGTACGCGCTGTTTGCCGGCGGCTGCAGCCTGCTTTTGCTGGCGTTGGCCATCGCGGTGGTGGACCTGTGGCGTGTGGGCCGCGCCCCTGGCGAGGGCAGCGATCCCGCATCGCCATTGCATCCCGCGCTGTACCGTCCGTTGCTGGTGCTGGGCACAAACTCGATTCTCGCCTACATGATTTCAGAGCTGGGCGATACGCTGCTGCGCCTGCTGCACACGCCGTCCGGCGTCAGCTTCAAGCAGGTGCAGTGGCTTGCGGTGCTGCGGGTTACGACCCAGCCGGCGTGGGCGTCGCTGCTGTACTCGCTCAGTTGGTTGCTGGTTTGCTGGCTGCTGGTGTATCCGTTGTATCGCAGGCGAATATTCCTGCGCGTTTGAACCGGTCTCCGGCGGATGGCCGTCGCATGGTTCGGCAGCAGGTTCGGCGCGAGGTGTGGCGGTTGCTGTCGTTTCGCATGGTGCAGCGCAACGGCAGCAACCGCAGCGGTAATTTACTTCGTTGCCCGCAGTGCTTCCGCATACTTCACGCGGGTGGTTTTGCAGCCTTGCATCGTCCGATGCGGGCGAAGGCACGTGCGCACCGGCACCGGCGTCTGCTGCACCATACCGTTTATCGTGTACACGGTCGCGGAATACGCGGGGTACGTCGCAGCCAGGCGATGTTCCTGCAGGGCCACATCCGGTAGCACAACGATGTGGGTCAGGTCCGCACCGCTGTACTGGTAAGCCTTTGCGCTCGTCGCGCCAAGGTAGTTGTTCACGGTCAGGCTTGTCTCGATCGGCGCGGCGGTCTTGTTCAGCACCACCATGGTCAGCACGCCGTCCGCGCTGCGCTCCGCGGCGTACACCGCGAGCTGGGTCTGGTCGGAGCTGGTGGCCTGCACGCCGTTCTCGCCGAACTGGCTGCCCGCACCGTCGAAGTTGCGGTACAGCCGGAACGCGTAGGCGATGGGGTCCGTCGGTGCCGGCGTCTTCCACATGTTCGCAAAATCGACGCCTTCGCGGCCAAAGATGCCCAGCACGTCGGCCTGCGCAACGGCGTCGGTAATCAGCTTGTTGCCGCTGTCGATGCTGTACTCGGAGAAGGATAGCTTCGTGCCGGGATAATACTGTGCGATCCAGCTTTTAAAGCGCGGAACCAACTGCATGGGCGCTTGGAACGACCACTGCTCCACCCACGTGCCACCGTTGTAGGTGCTGTCCCACAGTGTGCGGGTCGAAGCGATCTGCTCCGTCGGGTTCGAGAATTGGAAGTAGTAGTGCTCGTCGAAGTAATCGAGCTTGCGGCTGTGACTCAGGGCGTCGGCGGCGGCCATCTGCTGCAGGTAATACTGGCCGGCAAACAGGCCGTTCTGCTGCTCGGTCTTACCGATCCAGCCGCCCAGCGTGTAGTCCGACGGGCCCAGCACCTGCGCGGTGGGATCGACTGCCTTGATTGCCGCGGCATACTTCTGGCCCAGCGCGACAACGTCGGAGTAAACCGCCTGTTTCGGGTACACATCGCGGTGCGTGTTGCTCCATCCGCCCGGCTCGTTGTCCAACTGGTAAAAGCCTACGCCGCCCTGGCTCGCCGATCCGAACGTGCCGGCCAGGTGCTGCACCCAGCCCATCTGCAGCGTGGGCGAGTTATCGATGTGGTTGCGGTAAATGTCGGAGTCCGCGAGCTGATCGCCCGCGGCGGTGACGGAATTGCCGCAGGTCTGGCCGCCCGGGTGGTCATACGGATTGGTCCACTGCTGCGGACCGTACAGCTCCACGGGAAAGCTGCAGTTCAGCGTCGCGGATTTGTTGACATACGGCAGAATCGGAATGGTGATGAGGCTGGTCGCGCCGGCGGCTTTGTACGTGCGGATCATGGTGTCGACAGAGCCGGAGGGCACGGGAGCGTCGGTGCTGTTGCTGCCGCCCATGAAAAACCAGTCGTAGCCGGAGTTGGACGAGTCGACCAGCCAGTTGTAGCGTGAGGTCCCGTCGCCGCCCCAGCGCGTGTTCGGCAGCTTGATTTCTTTAGCGAATCCCGCATCCAGGCCATACGAGATGATGCCGTAGATGTTCGGATTGATGGTGTGCCGGTCTGCGGCCGCATCGACCATAAGGGTAGGCACGGTCTGGGCCGCGGTGACACGCGACATCGCAAGGCTGGTCAAGGTCGAGGCAAGGGCAAGGGTGTGCAGGAACGCGCGCATGAGTCTCCAATCGGCTCCGTTCTTAAAAAGAAGAGAGGATTGTTCTGAAATATCTGGATTCTTTGCGCGGTTCTTTGCACGCAGAGGTCCAAGACGCATTCCCGCAAGCGCCGGCCGCCCGGCCGCGGCACCAGGGAACGCGTATCGGGGAAAGTTCCTCAATACGCGCCGGACTGGAGCCGTGGACATGCCCGGCAAGGGTGCGGCCACGCCATGGCAAGCGGTTCCCGGTCGTGTCCACGAAAAAAGTGCCGTTATGGTAGAGGGTAAAAAATTCCGGTATTTCCTACCGGTGCACGGGGTATCACGCGGTATACCTGCTCCATTCACGGGGACTTCACATGCCGGATCGCATGCAGGGCGAAGCAGAGGGTACCCCTTCAGCTTTGCTTAAGGCTCGGCAGATAGCGTGTGAGAATGGTTCTTTTGAAGTGGCTGTGTGCCACGGCAGCCACGGTGATGCTGCTCCCTGGAGCGACGAACGCACAGGCTATTGCGGGCACGCCGCCGGTAGCAGGGGGCACTCCGCCGGCAGAGGTTCTGACGCTGGACCAGGTGCTTGCCCGGGCGCAGGCTAATGAGCCGGGCTTCGCCGCCGCGTCTGCCGAAAGCCAGGTCGCAGGGCTGGAACGAAAGAATGCTCGGGCGGCCCTGCTCCCCACGGCGACGTACCACAACCAGGTCATTTATACGCAGCCGAACGGGGTTCCGGCCAGTCGTATCGGGCAGACGGCCGCTTCACCCTCGCCGATTTTCATCGCGAACAACGCCGTGCGTGAGTATGCCAGCCAGGGTGTCTTCAATGAGACGATCGGCTTTGCGCAACTTGCCGCCGTTCGGCTGGCGGATGCAACGGCCGCCCGTGCCGCGGCGGAGTTTGAGGTGCAGCGCCGCGGTCTGGTTTCCACCGTCGTG
>CBAAAH010000324.1:0-3149 GCA_964658865.1 uncultured Granulicella sp. | reverse complement strand
CGATGGGCGAGCATCCGATCGGCTCCGGCCCGTTCGAGTTCGTCTCGCAGGTGGAGGACAAGGAAGTCGTGCTGCGCCGCAATCCCGCGTACTGGGCAGGCTCGCCGAGTATTGAGAATTTGCGTTTCGCTATTGTGCCCGACAGCATTACCCGCGCGCTGGAGGTGGAAAAGGGTTCCGCCGACGTGGCCAGCAACGCGCTCACCGCCGACACCGTGTACGCCCTGCGCGCCCTGCCGAACCTCGTTACGGAAGATCTGCCCGGATCGATCGTGAACTATATCACCTTCAACGTGACGGACCCTCTGCTGCGCGATCCGCGTGTGCGCCAGGCGTTTGCCTACAGCCTTGACCGGCCAGCGATGCTGCATGCCCTGTGGCGCGACCACGCCACGCTGAGCGATACCCTGCTGCCGCAGCAGCACTGGGCCGCCGCACAACCGGACCAGGTGACGCACTACAACCGCGACATCGCGAAGGCAACGGCCCTGCTGGACGCTGCCGGGTACAAGCCGGATGCGCACGGCATCCGCATCCGGCTCACGCTCAAAAGTTCGACGGACGACACCATGCGCCTGCTTGCCGCCGTCGTGCAGCAACAGGTACGCGCAGCCGGCATCGAGTTGACACTGCGCCAGAACGAATTCGGCACGTTCTACGCCGACGTGACCAAGGGCGCGTTTCAGATGTACGTGCTGCGCTGGCTGGGCGCGAATGAGGATCCGGACATCTTTCGCTACGCCTACGCCAGCACCAGCATGCCGCCGAAGGGGAGCAACCGCGGCCATTACAGCAACCCGCGGGTAGACCAACTCATCGCCGCCGCCGCCGCAGAACCAGACCGCGAGAAGCGCCGCGCGCTGTACATCGAAATTCAGCGAATCCTCGGCGACGAAGAGCCGACTGTCGTACTGTGGTCGCTGGATAACGTCGTTGTCCATTCGCGTCGGCTGCATGGCGTGCATCCCGTCTCGTCCGGCACGTTCGACTGGCTGCGCACCGCAACGCTGGATTCCTCCCGTTGACGCGACGCGCGACCTTTCGTACACTCAGAAAGGTGATTGCAGCGCATTGCGTGGCTTGATTGCCTGGCTTGGTTCGGCAGCTCGGAACCGCCCGTGTTGCCTCTTCGTTCAACGGTAGGACAGTCGGTTCTGATCCGATCAATCGCGGTTCGAATCCCTGAGAGGCAACCACTTCACCCCGTAATCTCCTATCGATGTGCGACCGATGCACCCCGCCTTGCATCCGCTATTCTTAGTAGAGCGATGATTTTTCTTACCCGCAAAGCCGAATTTTCTTCTGCGCACTTCTATCGCAACCCCGCGTGGACGCCCGAGCAGAACCTTGCCGCGTTCGGCAAGTGCGCCAACCCTAACGGCCATGGGCACAACTACACGCTGGAGGTTACGGTTGCCGGTGAGGTCGACCCGGTGACCGGCTTCGTCGTGGACCTGAAGCTGCTGAAGGACATCCTTGAGCGCGAGGTGGTGAGCGTGTACGACCACCATCATCTCAATCGCGAGGTGCCGGAGTTCGCGACCGTGAATCCGACGACGGAGAACATCGCCGTGGCGATTTGGCGCAGGCTTGACGGCAAGATTCCCAACGCGCGCCTGTACCGCGTGCGCGTGTACGAGATGGCCGACCTGTTCGCAGACTTTTACGGTGACGACGCAACACCGGTATCGGCCGTATGAGCGAACCCATCGTCCATTTCAGCCGGCGCTACCGCTTCTCTGCTTCGCACCGGTTGCACGCGCCCGCATTGACCGACGACCAGAATCGCGAGACGTACGGCAAGTGCAACAACCGCTTCGGCCATGGGCACAACTACTTCGTGCAGGTTACGGTGGCGGGTCCGGTCGATGCGCAGACAGGCTTCGTCGTGGACATGCCGAAGCTGGATGCGTTGCTGCAGCGTGAAGTCATCGACCGTTTCGACGTCTCACATTTGAATGCCGATCCCCTCTTTAAAGGGGACTACGTGCCTTCGACGGAGAATCTCGTTTTTGAAGTCGAGCGCGTGCTGCGCCATGAAATCCCGCACCTGCGCGATGACGGCACCCTACGGCTTGTCTCCATTCGCGTGGAAGAGACGGGGAACAACAGCTTCGATCTGCCATCGCCGGCAACGCAAGCCCCTGGCCTGGAAAGTTACGAATGAACGACACGACGAACAGCAACGACCCCTCGCTGGCCGACGCCAGTACCGAAGACCTTTACCGCGAACTGCTGCGCCGAACCGGCGAGGACCCGACGCGTGACGGCCTGCTGAAGACGCCGGACCGCATGCAGAAATCGCTGGCCTTCCTGACGCGCGGCTACCACCAGAGCCCGACGGAAATCCTGCGTGGTGCGCTGTTCGATGTGGACTACGACGAGATGGTGATCGTGCGCGATATCGAGTTTTACAGCCTATGCGAGCACCACATGCTGCCGTTTTTTGGGAAGGCGCACGTTGCGTATATTCCCAAGGGCAAGGTCATCGGCCTGAGCAAGGTGGCACGTCTGGTAGACGTCTTTGCGCGCCGTCTGCAGGTGCAGGAGCGGCTGACGCGGCAAGTCGCGGATGCCATTGTCGAGGCCATCAATCCCAAGGGCGTGGCCGTAACCATGGAGGCGCAGCACCTGTGCATGATGATGCGTGGCGTTGAAAAACAGAGTTCCGTTACGACCACTTCGGCCATGTTAGGTGCGTTCCGCAACAGTCCGCAGACGCGCAATGAGTTTCTTTCGCTCATCCGACGGCCACAGGCGATTTAAGAAGTTGGGCGCCGCATTCCATGGCGTATTGAAGGACGGGTACGTCAGTGCGATGCCCACGTCTTGTCGCTGGAATTGCATTCGGTTTCGAGCGAGCATTCCGCGCACTTCGGCTTGCGTGCTTCGCAGGTCTGGCGGCCGTGATGGATGAGTTGATGCGAGAAATCGATCCAGCGGTCCTGCGGCAGAATGGCCATCAGGTCACGTTCGACTTTCACCGGGTCGTCGTTCACAGTCAATTCCAGCCGACGCGATAGCCGCAGCACGTGTGTGTCGACAACGACGCCCGACGCGATGCCGTACCACGATCCCAGAACGACGTTGCTCGTCTTGCGCGCCGCGCCGGGAATGCGCAGCATCTCTTCCATGGTCTGGGGAATTTC
>CBAAAH010000323.1:0-3155 GCA_964658865.1 uncultured Granulicella sp. | reverse complement strand
CATTTTCCCAAAGTACCGCGCGGATTTGATCGCCTGCGCCGCCGTGACCCGCGCCATGCACGAGGGCCACGTGGAAAGCACACGTTACCTGCGCAACGCGCTCGACGTGCTGGCGCAGCAGATGGTCGCGATCGTCGCGCATCCCCCGCTGGATGCGACGGAAGCGATGCACCGCGCGAAAAAACACCGCAGCGACGAAGAGGAATTTCCCGGCATTGGCTATCACCGGTTGCTGGGCATCATCCGGTCCTGTGCGGGGTACGCGTCGCTCAGCGTGCAGGTGTTCGAGGGTGTGCTGGACATGCTTGCGGGGCGCTACCCGTCGGACGAGTTCGGCGAGCTGCGGCCGCGCGTCACGTGGGATCGGCAGCGGCAGTGGATTACACCGCGGCAGGGCGTGAAGAAGATTGCGATCCTGAACGGCGGCACGATTCCGGATCGCGGCACGTTCGGTGTCTTCCTCTCCGGTGAGCGCAACAAGCCGGTGCGTGTGGGCGAACTGGACGAGGAGATGGTGTTCGAGGCGCGGCAGGGAGAGACGTTCATCCTGGGCGCGTCGACGTGGCGCATCGACGAGATCACGCACGACCGGGTGCTGGTGTCTCCGGCGCCGGGGGAACCGGGCAAGATGCCGTTCTGGCACGGCGACCAGGCGGGCCGTCCGCTGGAATTCGGCCGGCGCATCGGTACCTTGGTGCGGGAACTGCGTGACATGCCGCGCAACGCCGCCATCACGCGGCTGACCCGCGAGCATGACCTGGATACGCTCGCGGCGGAAAACGTGATGCGCTACCTGAGCGACCAGGAGCTGGCGACGGAGTCCGTGCCGGATGACCGCACCATCGTCGTCGAGCGTGTTCGCGACGAACTGGGCGACTGGCGCGTGTGCGTGATGACGCCCTTCGGGTCGCGCGTGCACGCACCGTGGGCGATGGCGGTCATGGGCCGCATCCGCGCGGCGGGCGGGCCGGATGTGGAAGCGATGTGGAGTGAGGACGGCTTCGTCATTCGCTTCCCCGAAGCGGAGAAGGCACCGGAGACCGACGACCTGTTCCCGCAGCCGCAGGAGGCCGCGGAATTCGTGCAGCGGCAGCTTGGCTCCACCGCGCTGTTTGCCGCGAAGTTTCGCGAGGCGGCGGCGCGCGCACTGCTGCTGCCGCGTCGCCGTGCGGATGGCCGTGCACCGTTGTGGCAGCAACGCAAACGTGCGTACGACCTGCTGAGCGTTGCGGCGCGGTACCCGCAGTTTCCCATGCTGCTGGAGGCGTACCGCGAGTGCCTGCGCGACGTGTTCGATATGCCCGCGCTGAGCGAAATTCTGCGCAGCATCGGCCAGCGGCAGATTCGCGTGCACACCGTGGATTCGCGCACACCTTCGCCCTTTGCGGCGGCGCTGTTGTTCAGCTACGTGGCGAACTACATCTACGACGGCGATGCGCCGCTGGCCGAGCGCCGCGCGCAGGCTTTGTCCATCGACCAAGAGCAGTTACGCGAGTTGCTGGGCGATGCGGACCTGCGTGAGTTGCTGGACATCCACGCCATCGAGGAGACCGAGGAGCAGTTGCAGATGCTTGCGCCCGACTACCGCGCGCGCAACATGGATGGTGTGCACGATCTGCTGCTGCGGCTGGGCGACTTGAACCGCGCGGAACTGCTGCGGCGTGTGGTATCGGCAGAGGTCGCGATCACGGTCGACCGGCTGCAGAAGTCGCGTCGCGTGCTGGAGTTGATGATCGGCGGCGAGAAGCGGCTGATCGCGGTGGAAGACGCGGCACGCTATCGCGATGCGCTCGGAGTTCCGCTGCCACCGGGGTTGCCGACGGCATTTCTGAACCCCGCGCCGGATGCCATTATCGACCTGATTCGCCGCTATGGACGCACACACGGGCCGTTCACCACGGCAGAGGCCGCGGCACGCTTCAAGGTGCCCGTTGAGACGGCGGAGGCGGTGCTGCAGCGTTTGGTGCAGAGTGGGCGCGTGGTCGAAGGGGCGTTTCGCCCCGGTGGCATGAGTCGCGAGTGGTGCGATGCCGAGGTGCTGCGCACCATTCGGCGGCGGTCGCTGGCACGGCTGCGCAAGGAAGTGGAGCCGGTGGAGCAGCAGACGCTGGCGCGGCTGTTTACCCACTGGCAGGGCGTGCTCACGCCGCGTCGTGGTCTGGATGCGCTGCTGGATGTGATCGAAACGCTGCAGGGTGCGCCATTGCCGGCGTCGCTGCTGGAAACGGAGATTCTGCCGGCGCGCATCGCGGGCTACAAGCCTGCGGATCTGGATACGCTGATTGCCGCGGGCGAGGTGACATGGGCCGGCTTCGATCCCATCGGCGAGCGCGACGGGCGCATTGGCCTGTACCTGGCGGAAAAGCTGCCGCTGCTATGGCCGCCGGTCGCAACGGGACAAGCGGCGGCGGTGCTGGAAGAGGGGTCTGCCACGAAGGACCGTGAGGAGCGCATTCTGGAGTACCTGCGTGGGCATGGCGCGTCGTTTTTCCAGCCGATCCATGAGGCCACCGGAAACCCTGAGGCGCGCAACGGCGTGGCGATTGGCGGCGGGTATCCGGGGGAAACCATCGAAGCGCTGTGGAACCTGGTCTGGCGCGGCGCGGTGACGAACGATTCGCTGCAGTCGCTGCGCGCGTACACGGATCGTAACGCGGTGAATGGGCGAGGGACGACGAATCATCAGGGCAAGCCGCAGCGGCGCATTCATAACCAGGCGGCGACGTTTCGGTCGCGCCGGACGACGCCGCCGACGGTGCAGGGCCGCTGGGCGATCAACCCCGCAACGGCGCATGCCCAGCGAAATGCCACGGCATGGTCGCACGCGGAAGCGCACCAGTTGCTGCAGCGCTACGGTGTGGTCTTTCGCGAAACGGCGCATGCGGAGAACCTGCCAGGTGGTTTTTCCGCGATTTACGACGTGATGAAGGCGTTGGAGGAATCCGGCAAGATTCGCCGGGGCTACTTCGCCGCGGACCTTGGTGCAGTACAGTTTGCCATGCCTTCCGCGCTGGACCTGTTGCGATCGTTGCGCACCAAGCGACCCGATACCGACCCGGAAATGCTGGTGCTCGCGGCGACCGACCCGGCCAACCCCTATGGCGCATTGCTGAAGTGGCCGCAGCCGGTAGACGGCGGTTCGTTGACGCGTACGG
>CBAAAH010000322.1:0-3172 GCA_964658865.1 uncultured Granulicella sp. | reverse complement strand
CATCGCTCGCCTTAATCTGGAGCGTGGCACGGCGACGCTCACCTGGCTTTTGGACCCGCGTGTCACGCGAACACTCTACGCGAGTTCAACCACCAGGTCCCGGCGCAAAACCTCGCGAAAGTAGCCCTTCTCTTTCTGGAGAGACCACTGCTCCAGCTCCGCGCCCCGGCGCGCGTTCAACTCCAGCAGAACACGCTTGGGGTACACACGCGTCACAAAGCGGACGTGCTCGCTCGCCTGATCCTGATTCAGCGCGACGGCCAGCCGCAGCAGCACCACCGCACGCACGATGGCTGCATGTTCTTCCAGAGGAATGGCGCGCAGGTTGCGATCCATCGCATCCGGCCGGCTTTTGCCCAGGTAACGTGCGATCGCCGCGATGATAAGCCGCTGGCCCGGCGAAAAGCCGAACATTTCAGAATTGGAAATCAGGTAGTGCGTGTGGCGATGGTGTCCCTGGTGCGACACAAACTTGCCGACCTCATTCATCATGGCGGCGGCGGCAAGCCACTCGCGATACTCCGGCGGCAGTGTGTGCAGGCGTTGCAGGTCGTCGAACAGCTTGACCGCATCGGCGCGCACGGGTTCCGCACGCTTCATGTCCACGCCGTACCGCTTGCAGATGGCGAGCACGCCGTTCCACCGCTCCTCTTCGATGGCACGATGCACGGAGGCGCGCGTGTCGGTATCGGCTAGCATTTGCGCCAGCATGCCGTCGCGCAGGCCCAGCGGGGAGTAGCGGAAGCCGCTCAGCTTCAGCCGCTCCAGGATTTCCGCGTACACCATCGCGCCGCCGATGATGATCTCGCTGCGCTTGGGCCCGATGCCCGGAATGGCGAGACGCTGCTCGTTCGTCATGCCTGCCAACCGTTCGGCAAGCTGGCGAACGGAAGCGGTCGTCGCCGTGAGTGGTGCCAGCTTCAGGCCCGACCGCAACTCATGTGCGGCCAGCGGATCGATCTTTTTCAGGCTGGCTTTCGCGACCGGCTTTGCCTTGCCCTTTGCCGAGCTTTTCGCGGCTACCGTCGCAACCTGCACCGGTGCGATGCTCGCCTCCGCGAGCGCCGCAGCCGAGCCGGAGGTGGCGATCACGAGGGGAATCTTCGGCTGGCCCACGAGCTTGCGCTCCAGCTTGCGTAGTTCACGGTCGATGTAGACGCCCAATTGGTGCTGCTCGTCCTTGGTTGGCGGATCGGTGTGCAGAAATTCCTGCTGCAGCCGCACCGAACCCAGCGGCAGCGACACCATCTCCTGAATGCGGCCGCCGTCCGAAAGCGTGACCTCGCAGGAGCCGCCGCCCAGGTCGATCAACAGGCACCGCCCGCGTGCGCCGGCCTCATGCGTCGTCACGCCCAGGTGGATCAGTCGACCCTCTTCCAGGCCGGAGATCACCTCCACGTTCCATCCGATGGCGGAATTTACCCATGCGGTAAAGGCATTGGCGTTGCGTGCATCGCGCATGGCCGACGTGGCAACGACGCGCACGCGGTCCACCACCTCTGCCTGCACGGCTTTCTGGAACCGCTTCAGCGCGCGGATGGTGTTGGCCATGGCCTCCGGCGAAATCATGCCGGTCTCGAAGACGCTCTCGCCCAGACGCACGATTTCGCGGTCTTCATGCAGGATGTTGAGCTTGTGCTGCTGCACCTCGGCGATCGCAAGACGACAGGAGTTGGAGCCGATGTCGATGGCGGCAAACTTTGGCAACGGACGCTCCGGGCCCCGCTTGCTGCGTGGGCGTAACACCTGCACGATACACGATGCCTTCCGCGCCCGCTCAGTCGTGATTCAAAAGCACGAACTTACCGCCGGAGGTAGCGACGATTTCACCACCCTGAGCGGCGATCCAGGCATGGGTGCGTGGTTCACTGTGTGTCACAAAAAAGACGCGGATGGGGCTGTGCCAAAGTGCGTTGAAGCTCCCGTCGTTTTCAAACCGGTTCGGCGCATCCGCGTAGAGCGAGCCGTACCAAAGGTTGTTCACGCGGCCGTTCAACATGCCGATCGGCTGGTGCGTGTAGAAGTTGATGCTGCTGGCATTGGAGTATTCGCCGTCGATTACGATGCGGTCGCCGGCGCGCAACTGTTGCTGCAGTGCGGCGGCCAGCGGCTGCGATCCAAGAATGGGGTAGAACACCGCCAGGCCCGCATGCACGCTGCCCAGCACGCCGCACATGCCCAAAGCGAGCACGATATTCGCGGCAAATGCCTGGAGCCGCAGCTTGAGCACCAGGGCAATGCTTGAGGGGACAAGCAGGCTCACCGCCATCATCAGCAGCGGCAGGCGAAAGAAGCCGAACGCGCTCGTCGTGAAGTCGAACAGGTGGCCGAATGACAGCGCGTAATCCTGCGGATGCTTCTGCAGTTCTTGCCAGAGCTGCATGCCTGCAGCGGGAGCCGCGGTGTGTGCAAAGAGCACGAGGCACACGCCCGCAAGCAGAGCACTGCCGCCGAAGATGGCAGCGTATGCCGCGCGTCCCGTTCGTTGTTCACGGTCACGCCGCGCCAAGGCAACACCGCACAGCAGCGCCAGTGCCGGCAGCGCCGGCAGCGTGTAGTACTCCTGCCGCGTGCTGAAGGTAAAGAACCCTACGATCAGCACGACCCATAACGCCAGCAGAAACACCGGTCCGTCCAGGACGCGCTGCTTTGCGCGCAGTGCATGCACCCAGCGCACCGCCGCGCGAAACAGAAACACACCCCAGGGCAGCATCCACACCAGCACCAGCACGTAAAACAGAAGCAACGGTACCTTGTCATAGTCCCGTGGGATGCGGGTGTTCAGGTAGCGGTCGATCTGATCGTTGACGAAGTAAAACCACAGAAACCCACGTGATGTGCCGCTCGCACGGTTCTGCCATGCCGCCAGCGCGTGCCACGGAATCGCCGTCACGAGAAACACCATCGTGCCCAGCATCGGCCGCAGCTTCGACAGCAGTCGCAGACGACGTGTGAACAACAGGTAGCCCAGCAGCAGGCCCAGCGGAAACACCACGCCGATCAGGCCTTTGGTCAGCACGGCTGCGGTACTTGCAAGCGCGAAGACGGCGGCCTGCCATGGTCGTGCGCGGCCTTCCATCTCTGCCGCGTCCACCATGCGCAGGATGATGTCGAACGCCACCGTCATCCACAGGCCGACGATAATGTCGGGAATAAAAAACCGTGTATAGAC
>CBAAAH010000321.1:0-3173 GCA_964658865.1 uncultured Granulicella sp. | reverse complement strand
TTGGCCTGACGCGTGACGCGGGTGGTGTCGAAGGTAAATGCGCCCACTGCCTTCCGATGATAAAACTCGTCGAGCTGGGCCTGGCGATACTCTCCGCCGAAGCGGAACTCATGCTTGCCGACGGTGTACGACACTTGGTCGGTCAGGTGTCCGGTGATATCGTTGCGGCCCTCCGGCGGTGTGAGACCCACTTTGGTGAAGCTGCCGATCGTAATGCTCGGCGCATTGGGGAAGCCGGCTCCGGTGACAAAGCCCAGGCTCTGCACGTTGTAGTTGGTGTTGTTGTCGTTGAATACCTGGTTGAAGTAGTTGACTCCAGCCAGCAGCTCGTTCGATAGGTGAGCATTAATCACACGGTTATAGACGATAGCGATATTTTGCACATGGATCGGAGCCTGTTCGTAGTAACTGACGAGCTGTGAACCGACGGGAGCGACCTGGTTTCCCTGACCGACAAACCAATGCACGCTCAGGTTGTCCTTGGAGGAGAGCGCGTAGTCTACCTTGCCGAGACCGTTCCAACTGAAGCCATACTCCGGATCGTTCGAGTAGTAGTTGTTTTTGGTTCCTGTCGTATCGTTTGCTAAGAGGCTGGAGCCCCACAGCGTGTTGAGTACGCTCTGCATGACCGGTAAGACTGGCAGGTTCCGCGCGGCCAGAATGGCTTTTGCCTGCGTTTGCCAACCCACCGAGGGCAATGTCGTGTTCGCAGGCGTGCCGATGACGAAACGCTGGTGCTCAAAGGTCAGGAATCCGAATAGTTTGTCGTGAATGAAAGGCCCACCGATAGAGAAGCCGGTGTTGTAGTTACGCACCTTTTGCTTGGTGTCCGTGAAGGGGCTTTTTGCACCGAAAAGCTCATTACGGTTGAAGTAATATACCGATCCGTGCAGATGATTCGTGCCGGCCCGCAACGTCAGATTAATGGTGCCGCCGGGGTTTCGGCCGCCTTCAGGCCCGGATTGCGTTTGGGCGGAGAACTGGTCGACCGCGTCGAGCGGCAGCACAATACCCGCGATACCGGAGACCCCACCCTGATTTATGGCCGGGATGTTATGCCATAGGTCGTTGTTGTCCACGCCGTCGATCTGCCAGTTCATCTGATTGGCGCGGGTGCCATTTAGCGATCCGTATCCACCGCCGACATAGCCGGCGTAACCCGGCGTCAGTTGAATCATCTGGGTGAAGTCGCGGCCGTTCAGCGGCAGATCTTCCACGGTTTTGCTGTCCAGCACCGTCGTCTGCGTCACGGTCGTCGTGTCCAACGTGAGCGAGGCCGCGTTCACCTCGATCGTCTCACTGCTGGTAGAAACCGTAAGTTTGACCGGCAGGGTGTAGATCACACCAGCAGAGACGTTGATTTTGTCATACTTTGCGGTTGCAAAACCCGGGGCAGTAATGGTGATGCTATAGAGGCCCAGCGGCAAATCTCCGAAGAGGAACTCGCCGGCTGAGGAACTTGTACTCTTGATCACCACACCCGTGGCAGTATTGGTGGCGACAATGGCTGCTCCCGCTACTTCTGCGCCGCTGGTATCGACGACCGATCCGTTGATGCTGCCACGATACGTTTGCGCAAGAATGGGGGAAGACAATGCGGCGAGTGCAAGTGCTGGTGCGATGACCCGACGGGAAACGCTAAAACTCATGTACAGCCTCCGAATTGACACAGGTTTACGCTTGCCTCTGCTGGCAAGTTCTGTGGTGAAAGTGCAGTGCCGGTCCTGCGAAAGCTCGCAAGAGATGACTCAGGAAGTGCTTTTTTCAGGCCGGTGAACGGTCCCGATGCTGCAGGTCGAGGTACAGAACGACAAATTTTTAGAAACAGGAATTAGCACGACTGTAACGGAAAAGACCCGAACGCGCCATCTTTTTGTGATTTCCTAAAGTGTTGGCGAGAGACCGTGCCACGTATGCGTATAGGCAGAAACGCAAAAGGAGACTGCATGGAGCAGTCTCCTTTTTGCGTCCTTCACTGTCTTTGGCTAATTTAAAAAGCAGGTGCGGTAAAGCGTATCGCGTTGCACCGGCTTAAAGCCGGCATCACGGATGATGCGGCGCAGCTCTTCTTCCGTGGTGCAATTTGCGGTACCGGCGGCCCGCACGACATTCTCTTCCAGCATTACGGAACCGACGTCGTTCCCGCCAAAACGCAGACCCATCTGCAATACCTTCAGCCCTTGCGTTACCCAACTGCTTTGCACGTTTTCAATATTGTCCAAGAACATGCGGCTGACGGCGAGAGTCTTGAGGTATTCGACGGAAGTTGCCTCTTCCCAGCCGCGACCGCCGAGTGCCGTGTTGTTCGGCTGAAAACTCCATGGAATGAACGCCGTGAATCCACCGGTCTCTTCCTGTAGCCTGTGAACGACTTCAAAGTGATTAACACGCTGTTCAAAGGTTTCGCCCACGCCGAACATCATGGTGGCGGTGGTACGCATGCCGAGTTCGTGGGCGGTGCGGTGCACGCTCACCCAATCTTCCGTGCGGCACTTCAGGCGGGCGATCCGCTTGCGTACGTCATCGTCCAGAATCTCGGCACCGCCGCCGGGAATGCTGTCTAGGCCGGCATCGCGCATGCGTGCAATCGTGGTGCGCAGGTCGATGTTGGAGTACTCCGCGACGGCGAGGATTTCGCTGGCGGACAGGCAGTGCAGCCAGATATTGGGAAAGCGCTGCTTGATGCCCGAGAAGAGCGCTTCAAACCACTCGATCTTCAAGTCGGGGTGAATGCCGCCCTGCATTAGTACACCGGTGCCGCCCAGTTCCTCGGTCTCCGCGATTTTGGAGTAAATGGTGTCGAAGTCGAGGATGTAGCCTTCCGCTGCCATTTTGCCCTTCAGGGGCCGGTAAAACGCGCAAAAGGTGCAATACTCCGTGCAGAAGTTGGTGTAGTTGATGTTGCGGTCGATGATGTAGCTCACGACGCCTTCGGGGTGCAGACGTCGGCGCACCGCGTCGGCCTCCATGCCAATGCCGATCAGGTCGTCGGAGTGAAAACAATCCAGTGCTTGCTGGCGAGTAATGCCCATACGATTTAGACTACGCTGCGATCCGGACGGATTCCAGCAGGTATCGTGCTGTCATAGCGAACCTGCTTCGTTTCTACTCCTACCGATGTCGCAGCAGCAGAAGGCACAGCAACACAAGGCAGAGCAACAGCAAACCGACCA
>CBAAAH010000320.1:0-3202 GCA_964658865.1 uncultured Granulicella sp. | reverse complement strand
CTGTGTGGCGTGCTGTTCGGCCTGCCCGCGTTGGCCCGGCGCATGTCTGAGGCGATGAACGCGCGCGACGTTACGCTTTAGGCTTTCTCTCAAACAAACAAAGGCCCTCGCAACGAGGGCTTTTGTCCTTATTCCTCGACGACTCGCACCGTACCCGGCTCATCCTCAATAGGCAGCGGAATGCCCTTGCGCCGGTCGAATACTTTGCGCACCACCCACACCAGCAGCACGAATACCAGCAGACCGACCACCGCCAGCACGGTGTGGGCGTGCTGGCGATATGCGTTCTGCAACATGCTGCTCGCGGCCGTACCGTACTTCAGCGCAAACAGCGCGACAATCAAAAACTGAATGAACTTGCCGGCGAAGAGTGCCAGCAGGAAGCTGCGTACACGCATTTCAAACACGCCGGCACAGAACTCGAACAGCTTGAGCGGCATGGGCGGCGGGCTCATCGCGGGCACCATGATGGCGAGGAATTCCTGACGCTCAAAGCGGTCGCGCATCTTCTCAAACCGCTGGCGATTGATCTTTTTTAGCAAAAACTGCTCGCCGCCGATGCGGCCGACGTAGTACGGCAGCAGGCTCCCCAGCGTTGACGCGAGCGCGGTCACCAGCGCACACAGGAAAAAGTTGAGGTGGTCGGCGGCGACATAAAACACCACCCAGCCGATAAGGCCACCCGGGAGCGGAATAAGCGCGGAGTCGAGCAGCGATAGGCCACCCAGGCCCCAGATGCCGAACGGCTTAAACGTATTACTGACCAGCAGGCTGAAGTGTGCCAGCCACGACGTGACGGCATGCCATGGGCCATGCGGCTTGCTGTGTGGCTCGGCGGCCTGCAGCACAGCCGTTGCAATGTGGACGAGGTGCATCCCCATGATTTTACGCGCGTGGCCAGCCAGAACCGGCCGATGTACCCTGCACGACAACCGGCGATGAGAGAATAGGAGGGTCGCCGAAACGTCGATGCGCATCGGACGAAACTCTTCGGTCTCGAAATGAGTCACACCAGAACGGATGCCTAGCCTGGAAACACCGCCGGAGCAGCGGACGCCGGAGAACGCCGGCAGCGGCGGACGCGAGCGGCGCTACGATTACCTCGATACTCACGAACTCATCATGCTGATTGAGGACGTGGACGACGAACGTTCGCGCGCACGCTTTCGTGAGGCGATCTACCTTGCCGTCATCCTGTGGCTTGCCCTGGCGCTGCTGTACGTCTTTTTGCCGCGCTGGCTGCCGCACCGGCCCGTGCTGATCGTGCAGGAGCGCAACCCCAAAGAGTTGACCTACCTGGACACACCGCCCGACCTGAAGAACCTGCTCAAGCAGCACCCTGCGCCGCACATCAGCACGCACAGCACTGAGGCGCAGACGCCGAAACCCGTAAACGTGCCGCATCCGCCGGAACCAAAGGCCGGCACGCCGCAGCCACCCGCGCCCAAGGCCCAGCCCGCGCCCCCGCAGCCACGTGCCGCGCAACAACCCGCGCCCCAACAGGCGCAGCAGGCACCGCCGCAGCAAACGGCAAAGGTGACGCCGCAACCGACGCAGCACCCGTCGAACACGCCGCCGCTGGTCGATTCGCCCGCTCCCTCTGCTCAGAAAACACCCGTCTTCAAGCAGGGCGGCAGCGCGGCCTCGCAGATTGCTGACGCCGCACGCAGTTCCCGCAATACCGCACAGGACGCAGGCGACTACGGCAGCACCGGTCGCGGCACCGCCGGGCAGGGCGCTGCCGGGGTCAAGGTCTTGTCAGATACGCAGGGTGTCGATTTCTCCCGCTATCTGGCGCGTCTTCTTGCAGACGTTCGCCGCAACTGGCTGCCGTTGATTCCCGAGGAGGCGAACAGCCCGCTCTTTAAACAGGGTATTACCGGCGTGCGGTTCACCATCCAGCCCAACGGCACCATCAGCGCCATGAACCTGGATTACTCCACACACGACGACGCCATCAACCGTGCGGCATGGGGCTCCATCAAGAGCCTCGGCCAGGCGCCCCCGCTGCCGAAGGAGTTCCGCGGCCCCAACCTGGAACTCCGCATCGAATTCCGCGTGAACGAGGATCGCAACCAGTAGCGTTGCGCTTGCCCGATGCGAGCCCTATAGCCGTGCACACCGTCAGAGAATCCCAAAGCGAACGGGAGCGCCGCGAAGCCGCCGAGGCCACCGCCCGCTTTGCCAGCGAACGCCGACGGCAGGCCACGGGTCTGCTGCTGCTCGCGCTTGCCGTGCTGGTAGGCACCGTACTGCATGCGGGCATTCACACTGTTTTTCTGCCCGTCTGGTGGCGGCTTTGGTAGCCGAGCAGGAGCCGCTGCTGCTCGTGCTGGTCGGTGCCACGGGCAGCGGCAAAACGGCACTCTCGCTGCAGATGGCAGAAGCGCTCGGCGGCGAAATCGTCTCCTGCGACTCGGTTGCGGTCTATCACGGCATGGACCTGGGTTCGGCCAAGCCCACCTCCGAAGAACGCGCGCGCGCCCCCCATCACCTGATCGATGTCGTCACGCCGGACGTGGACTACAGCGCCGGCGATTACGGCCGCGCCGCTCGTACCACTGCGCGAGATATCGTTGCGCGTGGCCGTGTGCCGATCGTCGCGGGTGGCACCGGCCTATACCTGCGCGCCCTGTTGGACGGACTGAGTGCCGTTCCTCCGCGCGATGAAGCGCTGCGCACGCGCCTGTCCGCCGCCGCAGCGCGACGTGGCCCCCCCGTGCTGCACCGTGCACTGCGCCGGCTCGACCCGGCGGCGGCCGCGCGCATCCATGGCAACGACGTGCCCAAGCTCATCCGCGCCATCGAAGTAAGCGTGCTCTCCGGCCGGCCCATCAGTCGCGCCTGGGCTGAGGACCAGCCGAAACCTCTCACCGGGTTTCGCATCGTGCAGATCGGTCTCGCACCCCCGCGAGCCGCGTTGTACCGACGCATCGACACGCGCTGCCAACGCATGTTTGCCGACGGCCTGGTCGATGAAACCCACGACCTGCTCGCGGAGTTCGGTGCCACCCGTGCACTGAATGCTCTCGGCTACGCCCAGGCACAGGCGGTGTTGCGCCGAGAGATGACGGCCGCCGAGGCAACCGCCGCGACCCAGCAAGGCCACCGCAACTACGCCAAACGCCAGGGGACCTGGTTCCGTAAAGACGCCCGCATCACGTGGATCGAGCGCTTTGGCGAAGACGCGGCAGCCACCGTT
>CBAAAH010000319.1:0-3216 GCA_964658865.1 uncultured Granulicella sp. | reverse complement strand
TCGGTGACGGTGATTTCCTGCTGGGCGGTCTGGTTGCCACCATCGATGGAAAGTGCACGCTGGAATTCGGCAAGTGCGCCGTTCAGGTCGCCGCTCTGGCGCAACACACGGCCACGGTCTACATGGGCGGCGGCGGCGGCGAAACGAATGCGCTCGAACTTGGCCTGATAGCGAAGATCCTTTGGCTTGAGCAGGCGCGCCTGGCGGTAGGCCTCGAAGGCGGCGTCATAATCCTCGCGCACTTCGGCGTCCGCGCCTCGCTTGGCCCACGCCGCAGCAGATTGCGGAACCACGCGCGGAGCGGCAAGCAAGGCGACGCCGCAAAGGACAGCGACGGCGGCAAGACGACGGGACGCCGGCGACGAAGCTGGAAACGAACCCAGGCGCGCAAGCTGAGCGGTAGGGCGAAACGAACCCGATTGCAAAACGATTGCCTCTTCTGACCGCTGGCACGTGGCCCCGCAAATGTGATCATTTCTCGTGAAAACAGTGCCACGGAAACGGTGCGGCGCGGTGCTGGATTTTCCTGAAAAGAATAACATCGGCATCGCATTGGACGTCGCAGAATACAGAAAGTGTCGCGTTTGAGCGGACCCACACCGGGAAAGTGCCCGACGCTTTGCCGAGTGACGAGATAGTAGACTTGAAAGATCATGGCCCACCCTACCGCTATCCCGACACAGTCGCTTCCTTCAAAGAAAGCGCTGCCTCGCGATCCTATTGCCGTGGGCGACCGCGACGCCGCGTTTAACCGCTCTGCTTCGCACAATTACTTCCTGACCGACAGGATGGAATGCGGCGTGCAGTTGCGCGGAACCGAAGTCAAAAGCATTCGGGAAGGCAAGGCTCAGTTGAAGGACAGCTACGGCCTGCTGAAGGACGGCGAATGCTGGCTGCTGAATGCGCATATCGGCCCATTCAGCCACGGAAACGCGATGAACCATGAGGCCACGCGCACCCGTAAGTTATTGCTGCATAAGGAAGAACTGCGTCGCCTGTCGGCCAAGACAAATCAGAAGGGATTTACGCTGATTCCGACGCGGTTGTACTTCAAGCATGGCAAGGTGAAATGTGAACTGGCCTTGGCGAAGGGCAAGCAGGACTGGGACAAACGAGAGACGGAGCGCAGACGCGAGGCCGACAAGGAAGCGAAGTCCGCCATGGCCCGGGCTCAGCGCACTTAGCCGTCATTCCCAATTTGGGCCAACCTTGGCCCAGAATCGGGGGATGTTCGCACCAGCCCCGCCTGTTGTTTAACATATCTGAAACGCGTACGAACCGATGCGGAAGCAACACGATGACTCGATTGCAGTTTCTGGAAGCCTCGACGTACGCCGTTCCGCTGCTGGCGGTCTTTGCCGTGGACATTGCCACGGGCCGAGACGCAAGACCACTGCCAACGCTGCTGGTCACTGCCGACGCAATGAGCGATGCGGCATCGCGTTTTTTGCAAAGCGGTGAATTTAAGGCGGGTGCCGGAGAAACGCTGCTGCTCCACGCGCCGCAAACACTTCGCGCGGAACGGTTGCTGATTGTCGGGTTGGGCAAGGTAGCCGACTTGACGTGTGCGCGGGTGCGGCAGGCTGCGGGTACGGCCGTTCGCGCGGCGATGGCACGTGGTATCCGCGACGTTGCAGTCGTGTTTCCAGAGCATCGGGCACTATCGGACGAACCGCTGGATGCGCTGCCCTGCCTGGAGACGGCGTGCGCGCTGGCTGAGGGTATCGTGCTGGGCGCGGTCGACCTGGACAGTTACAAGACAGATCGCAAGGATCGCACGCCGGACGCAGTGACACTGCTTGCACCGGCGGCGGCGGAGAGCGTCACGCGCGGCGAGATTACGCAGGGATTCGAAGAAGGTTGCGCCCTGGCGGCGGCACAGAATTTCGCACGCGTGCTGGTCAACGAACCCGGCAATGTACTGACCCCGACGGAGCTTGGCCGCCGCACCACCGAAATGGCCGAGAGCGCTGGCCTGCAGTGCGAAGTCTACGGCACGGAAAAATTGCAGGAGTTGCGCATGGGTGCGTTTCTGGGCGTGGCACAGGGATCGGAGCAGCCCCCCGCGCTCATCGTCCTGCGCTACGAGCCCGCCGTCGCACCGCCTGAAGGTGCGCCTCTGCTCGGCCTGGTCGGTAAGGGCATTACATTCGATACCGGTGGCATTTCCATTAAACCCGCAGATGGCATGGAGAAGATGAAGAACGACATGGGCGGCGCGGCTGCCATGATCGGTGCCATGCAGGCCATCGCGGCGCTGAAGCCGGCGGTGCGCGTACTGGCCATCATCTGCAGTGCGGAAAACATGCCGGACGGCAAGGCATATCGGCCAGGCGATGTGCTGACCGCGATGAGCGGCAAAACCATCGAAGTGATGAACACCGATGCGGAGGGACGCCTGGTGCTGGCGGACGGCCTGCACTATGCAACGACGCTCGGCGCAACGCACCTGATTGACGCGGCAACCCTGACGGGCGCTTGCGTGGTTGCCCTGGGCCGCCTGAACGCCGGCCTGTTCTCAAACAATGAGGATGCCTGCAGCCGCTTTTTGGCCGCGATGCGCAAAACCGGCGAAGGCTTCTGGCGGCTGCCCTGCACCGACGAATATCGGGAGCTGATCAAGAGCCAGATTGCCGACATCCAGAACACCGGGGTCGACCGCTATGGTGGGGCGATTACCGCAGCAATGTTCTTGAAGGAGTTTGTCGGCCATACGCCATGGATCCACCTGGATATCGCTGGGCAGGCTGTTATCGACGACATGCGACCGTCGATTGCGAAGGGTGCTTCCGGTTTCGGAGTGCGCTCCATCGCGGAATGGGTGCGTAGTTTTGAAGCAGTAGCGGAGATAAGAAGCACGCGACAATCTGCGCAGGAGCCTAGACCATGACGCTGGCCGGATCGACCGTATTGATCGTAGACGATGAACCCGTGTTGAACCTGACAATGGGTCTGGTGCTGAAACGAGAGGGCGTGACCGTACACAGCGCCGCCAACGGAGCGGAGGCGCTCGATGTGCTGGAGCAGCGGCCCATTGACGCCATGGTGTGCGACCAGAACATGCCGGTAATGGATGGCAAAACCCTGTTACGAACCCTGCATGCACAAGGCAGGGCCGTGCCGACACTGCTGTTCGTCAGCGGCGTGCACCGTGAAGACACGGAGACGCTTGCCACCATGGGGGTGCGCCGGCTCATTTCAAAACCCATTCAACCG
>CBAAAH010000318.1:0-3252 GCA_964658865.1 uncultured Granulicella sp. | reverse complement strand
AAGGGCAACTTTGGCGACTCAGCGGCTTTCGATGCTTTAAAAAAGCGTATCGACTCGATCGAGTCGCAACAGGCGACAGGTGGTAACCGGCTGTTTTACCTCGCCGTCGCGCCTAGTTTTATAGCATCCATCGCAGCGCAGCTTTCCCGCACCACGATCATTACCGAAGACGGTCCGTGCTGGCGCAGGCTCATTATCGAAAAGCCGTTCGGGCACGATCTGCAGTCTGCCATTGCGCTGAACCACGATCTGCAGTGCAGCTTGAAGGAAAATCAGATCTACCGTATCGATCACTTTGCGGGCAAAGATGCTGTGCAGGATCTTGCGGTGTTCCGTTTCTCCAACACGATCATTGAGCCGTTGTGGAATCGCAATCTAATCGACCACGTGCAGATCACCGCGGCGGAAACGATCGGCGTGGAAGGGCGCGCCGGGTACTACGAGAAAAGCGGAGCAACGCGCGACATGGTGCCGAATCACATGTGCGAGTTGCTGTCGCTGGTGGCGATGGAGCCGCCTGTGAGCTTTAGCGCGGAGCACATGCGCGACAAGCAGGTGGAGTTGCTTGCGAGCACCCGCAAGATCAAGGCCAGCCAGGTCGACGATTATGCCGTGCGCGGCCAGTATGGGCCAGGCAGCATCAACGGGCAGAACGTTGTGGGCTACCGCCAGGACAAGAACGTCGATCCACAATCGAACACGGAAACCTACATGGCGATGCGCGTCGACATCGATAACTGGCGCTGGAGTGGTGTACCGTTTTACCTGCGTACGGGCAAGCGCCTGACGCGGCAGTTGACGGAGATCCGCGTGCAGTTCCGGCAACCGCCTTCGCGTCTGTTTCCGAATCGCAAGGTCAGCGATAAATCGCCGAACCAACTGCTGTTTAACCTGCAGCCCACGCAGGACATTCGCCTGAGTTTCGGCGCAAAGGCCCCGGGCCTGACGACGCAGGTCGACCATGTGAGCATGGACTTCAAGTTTCCGGCGGGGCAGTTCGGCACCCACGGCAAAGGGTATGAGCGGCTGCTGCACGACTGCATGATCGGCAATACCATCCTGTTTCAACGGGCGGAGTTTGTGGAGCAGGGTTGGTCGCTGGTAGAGCCGATGCTGGAGGCCTGGGGCAATGCGCCCAAAGACCCATTTCCAAATTACCAGGCGGGCTCCGCTGGACCGAAGGCGGCAGACGACCTGCTGGCGCGCAACGGACATGCATGGCAGGGACTGGCCGATGAAGCCGACGACTAGGTATTGCGGCGCGGAGAACAAGTATTGCTGTATTCAACGGAGGACGTGACGACCAGGCGGAGCGACACCGTTCACCGTTCCGTAC
The DNA here is from genome assembly GCA_964658865.1 of uncultured Granulicella sp. Taxonomy (GTDB): domain Bacteria; phylum Acidobacteriota; class Terriglobia; order Terriglobales; family Acidobacteriaceae; genus Terriglobus. The sequence continues at coordinate 1,916 of CBAAAH010000318.1, read as the reverse complement.
TTGGCACACCGACCGCCTCCAACCCGGTCGTGTTTCACGAAGCGGGCAAGCGGTACGCCATGGAACTGAGCCGCACCCGCGACCGCAAGATGAGCCGATGGGCCGTGAAAGCTATCCCCAGTGAGTTCAAGACTTTGCCTGTGGATCAACCGAACGGTCAATGCGTCATGATCGAGCCGCGCCGCGAGGGCATCCGGTACTTTGCAGGAAGTCGAGCCGCGCTTTCAGCAGCGTCCGGCCATCACTTCCGCCAGGTGCACCGCCGAGCGCGGGGTATTCTGGCGAATCTGCTCACGGCAGCTAAAGCCATTGCTGACCAGCAGATCTGTCGCTCCTGCATTGCGTACCGCAGGCAATAGCACGCGTTCCGCAAGGGCCTGGGATACGTCGAACTTATCGGCTTCGAAGCCAAACGGGCCGGCCATGCCGCAGCAGCCGGAATCCAGTAGTTGGACCGACGCTCCGGTCGCTTCGAGTAGGCGCATCTCGTCCTTCATGGTCATGAGTGACTTTTGATGGCAGTGGCCCTGCACGACGATGCGGCGGTTCGCGAGAGATGGCGGCACCCAGCCGTTGGTGCTGCGGGCAAGCATCTCGCTCAACATCATCGTCTGCTGACTGAGACGCAGCGCACGTTCGTCCTTCGGAAACAAGTTCACCAATTCATCGCGAAAGACGCTGGCACAGCTCGGCTCCAGCATAACGACAGGAATGCCGGCCATAATTTGCGGCTCGAAGGTATCGAGAATGCGGACAAGGTAGCTGCGTGCCTGATCCAGAAAGCCGAAGTCATACAGTGGACGGCCGCAGCAGATGTGTTGCTTTGGAACGCTGACGGAGTTACCGGCAGAAGTCAGTACCTCTGCGGCAGCATCGAGTGCTTGAGGATAGAAATAGTTGTTCCAGGTGTCGGGCCACAGTAAGACGAGGTTTTCCGCGCTCGGTGCAGGGCGATAATTCCCGCGGAAGTTACGTTCGGCGAATGTGGGTAAGTTGCGTTGCGGCGCGACACCCAAGAGCTTCTTTACAAGTTGTGGTGCGAACGGCAGCTTGAGCGGGAAGTTTGCCAGCGATGGCGCTATGGAGGCGAGGTTTGCCCACTTATCCATAAAACCGAACGCGTAGTGCTGCAGCGGGTGGCGCCGACCCTCATAAAAGTGGGCCAGAAACTCCGACTTCCAGGTCGCCATATCGACGTTGACCGGGCATTCCGTCCTGCAGGCCTTGCAGGAGAGGCATAAGTCGAGCGCGTCCTTGACTTCCTCGTTGTGCCAGCCATCCTGTTGTAAGTCGCCCTGTAGCATCTCCCACAGTAAGTGCGCGCGGCCGCGGGTGGAGTGTTTCTCTTCACGGGTGGCCATGTAACTGGGGCACATGGTGCCGGTGTCGGTTTTTCGGCAGGCACCGACGCCCACGCAGCGGGTGGTGGCGTCGGAAAATGAGCCACCGTCTCTCGGATAAGTGAACCAGGTCTTCGTCTGCTTCGTCGTATATCCCGGGCCGATACGCAGGTTGTCGACAGGGTCATACACCGCAACGGGGTCGATGAGCTTGCCGGGGTTCATGCGGTTGGTCGGGTCCCATGTTGCCTTGAACTTGCGGAAGGCATCCATCAGTTCCGGCCCGAACATTTTGGGCAGCAGGGCTGCACGGGCTTGGCCGTCGCCGTGCTCTCCGGAGAACGAGCCGCCGTACTTCAGCACGATGTCGGCGGCTTCGTCGAGAAAGCGGCGGTAGGCCGCGACACCCTCGGTCGTTTTGAGGTCGAAGCTGATGCGCAGGTGCACGCAGCCCTGGCCGAAGTGGCCGTACATGGGCGAGCGATAGCCATAGCGGTCGATCAGCGCGAAGAGTTCACGCAGGTAGGCGCCGAGCTTTTCCGGCGGCACGGCGGAGTCTTCCCAGCCTTCCCATCC
>CBAAAH010000317.1:0-3259 GCA_964658865.1 uncultured Granulicella sp. | reverse complement strand
GAGGCGTGCTCTTCCTGCTGTACGCGGACATGATGCTGCTGACGCTGATCGCCGGTATCTGGGATCGCGCTTATGGTGGCTCCTGACTGGAGCACTGGCTGCATGCTTTAGCTGGTTTCTCTGGCTACTAAGCCAAAGGCATTAGATCAGGGAGCAGAATTACCGCTTGTCCACTGCATCCATGCGAGCTTCCAGCGTGCCGGTTAAATGATAAAACCGCCGCATATCTGCATCGATTCGGTTCAGATGGTCGCGCGTTTCACTCTGTATCGTTCGCATTTTACTACGGACGGCTCGAAATTCATCCCGCATTTCATTGCGAAGGTCTTTGATGCCACTGCGCACTTCGTTCCGCAGATCCTTATTATCGCTACGGCTAAACAGGATTCCCGCAAGAATCGCAATGAGCGGAATACCCACAATCACGACATCATGCATCGAGCTTGGCCTCCGTGTGCACGATGGTAGCAGAACACCACTCTCCCCATCATCTAAATCGCGTACTCTGGAACCGCAATGGAACTGAAGAACAAACGCGTCCTCGTCGTTGGCCTTGGCAAGTCCGGGGTGTCTGCCGCACTGTTTTTGCGCCGAGCGGGGGCGCGCGTCACCGTGTCCGACACGCGGCCGAGCGAAGCGCTGGCTAAGGAGATTCCGGCGCTGCTGGAGGCCAGCGTGATGGTGGAGACCGGCGGCCATGGCGTGCTGACGTTTCGCCGGCAGGACCTGGTGGTGCTATCGCCGGGCGTGCCGCTGAACACGCCGGAGGTGCAGCAGGTGCAACGGTTCGGCGTGCCCATCATCGGCGAACTGGAGCTTGCGGCGCAGGCCTTACGCGGGCAGATCGTGGCGATCACCGGGTCAAACGGCAAGACCACTACCACCTCCCTGCTGGGCCATATCTTTGCGCATGCGGAGCGGCACACCCTGGTGGGCGGCAACATCGGCCTGCCGGTGGTCGACCTGGTCGCCGACAGCACGGCCGATACGTGGACGATTCTTGAGGTGAGCAGCTTTCAACTGGAGACCATCGAGACCTTCAAACCGCACATTGCGCTGGTGCTGAACATTACGCCCGACCACCTGGACCGTCACGGCAACTTCGAGAACTATGCCGCGGCCAAGGCGCGGATTACGGAAAACCAGGCCGCCGAAGACTTCGTGGTGCTGAATGCTGAAGATAAGCCGGCGCAGATGGTGGCAGCGAAGACGAAAGCACAGATTTTCTGGTTTTCGAATGTGCGACGCATCAAGCAGGGCGCGTTTACGCACGGCGATGGCATCTATTTCCTTCCCGCAGAGGGTGGCACGCCGGAGCCTGTAATGCCTCTGGCCGGCATCCATCTGCGCGGCGCGCACAATCTCGAGAACGTGCTGGCCGCCGTTGCCGCCGCCCGCCTCGCGGGGATTCCGGCGCAGACGATTCGCGAGGCGGTGGAAACGTTTGAAGCCGTGGACCATCGGCTCCAATTCATTGCCAACGTGCGCGGTGTGGACTACTTCAACGACAGCAAGGCCACCAACGTGGACGCAACGGCCAAGGCGCTGGAGGCTTTTCCGGCAAACGTTCGGCTGATTCTCGGAGGCAAGGACAAGGGGAGCGACTACACCGCGCTCGCTCCCCTGCTGCGCGCGCGGGCGAAAGCGGTGTACACCATTGGCGCGGCTGCGGACAAGATCGAAAGCCAGCTTGTGCAGCCGCTGGCGGAAGCGGTTCCCGTGACACGCGCTGAAACGCTGGCCAACGCCGTCGCGACTGCCGCGCGCGAAGCACAGCCGGGCGATACCGTGCTGCTGGCACCGGCCTGCGCCAGCTTCGACCAGTTCCTCAGCTACGAGGATCGCGGCCGGCAGTTTGCGGCCATGGTGCGGGCTCTGCCGGAAGCTTAGAGGCGCGCCGAGAAAGAATCCGTACCTCTGCGAATACCCCTCACCGTGCGGCAAGCCCGGGACCCGCTACCCTAGCCAAAGGTTCCCATGGCAAAGCGCGTTGGCGTCGACAAATGGCTGTTCGGCACGGTCCTTACCCTGGTGGTATTCGGATTGGTGATGGTGTTTTCCACGTCGGCCGTGCTGGCCAAGGCGCAATACGGGTCGCCGTACCCGTACGCCATGAAGCAGGCGGGCTTCGGCATCGCGGGCATGGTCGCACTCTTCATCCTCATGCGGGTGGATTACCGGCGGTACAACAATCCCCGGTTTATCTTTCCGCTGATTGCGATCACAACCTTGCTGCTGCTCGGAGTCTTTGCCTTCGCCAGCACGAACGGCGCGCACCGCTGGATCCGCATCCCAGGCACAACCCTGCAGCCGGCAGAGTTGGCGAAACCCGTCATCATTCTTTTTCTCGCCTGGTTTCTACAGAGTCGCGTGCACCAGATGGACGACTGGCGCGGCACGATTCTGCGTGCCGTGGCCGTGCCGCTGGTGCTGGCGGGGCTGATTTTGAAAGAGCCGGACCTGGGCACGGCGCTGGTCTGCATCGGCGTGACGGCGGCGATGCTGTTCCTGGCCGGCATTGAGCTGAAATATTTCGTCTATGCCGCAATCCCGGGCGGCATCGGACTGTACTGGATGCTGTTCCACGTGGCGTTCCGGCGCGCGCGCATGCTCGCTTTCGTCAATCCCGACGCGGACCCGCGCGGCACGGGCTTCCACATTCTGCAATCGTTGATTGCGGTGGGCACCGGCGGCTTTTACGGGCGTGGCCTGATGGAAGGCGTGCAGAAGCTGTTTTACCTGCCGGAGCCGCATACCGACTTTATTTACGCCACCATCTGCGAAGAGCTTGGGCTACTTGGCGGCCTCTTCGTCGTCGGCCTGTTCGTCTTCCTGGGATACCGCGGGTTGCGCACCGCGGTACTGTCGACCGATCCATTTGCGCGCTTTCTGGCATTTGGGTTTACGACAGTGATCCTGATCCAGGCGTTCTTTAACATCTCCGTCGTGCTGGCCCTATTGCCGACGAAGGGCATCCCGCTGCCGTTCATCTCGTCCGGCGGGACCAGTGTCTTTATTACGCTGGCCAGCATGGGGATTCTGCTGAACATCAGCCGGGAAATCGATTGAGAAAAACAGCGAGTCAGCCTGCTTTGCGCGTGCTGATTGCCGGTGGCGGAACGGGTGGGCATGTAATCCCGGCGCTGGCGATTGGGCGGGAGTTGCGCGACCGGCATGGCGCGGACGTGCGCTATGTGGGTACGGCGCGCGGCATCGAGACGCGGCTGGTGCCGGAGGCAGGGTTTCCGCTGGAGAGATC
>CBAAAH010000316.1:0-3263 GCA_964658865.1 uncultured Granulicella sp. | reverse complement strand
TCGCAATGAAGATTAAAAAGTCCAGGCGAAGGCCTGGACTTTTTGTTGCAAGAACTGACAGACAAAGTTGATGCAGTAACCGGGAACACTGCCCCTCCAGGGGCTCATCAGAGCTTTATGAGGTGGGTGCAGTAGCTGCTCTGGAATTATCTGAGTGTTGGGAACGGGGAGTCCTCGCGGTAATCGTGAAATCGCATCCTTGGCCGTGACCGTTATTTGCGTTGCCATATGCGGCGTATTTCTATCAGGCATGCAGGCGCTGCAAGAGATCGAGCGCGTTTGCCATGGCCTCGCCGGCGGCGGTGTTGTCGAAGACGACCCAGGCCTGCCGCACCTCTGGCGGCAGCGAGCGCAGTGTGGTGGCGAGGGCTGCAAGCTGGTCTTCCGTGTAGGCGGAGTAGTACATGCGTGGGCTGCCGTGCAAGCGGAAGTAGCGTATCGCGGGGTCGCCTGCGGGCTTGGCTGCCTGGCGGTCGGGAGGCGGATCTGCCTGCACGCGGCTGATGGTGAAGTCGTGGAGCAAAGCAGCGGCGTCAGGGTGAAACCAGCTTGAGTGGCGTGGTTCCACGACGACGGCACCGGTGGGATCGAGCGCGCGCAGCCGGGTGAAAAACGTGCCTGCGACTTCTGGGTGGAACGGCTGTTTCGGTGGGAGCTGGAAGAGGAGCGGACCCAGCCTGTCATCCAGCACCGAGACCTGTTCCAGAAAGCTTTCCAGCAGGCCGTCGGCGGGTGCGAGAGCGGCGTCGTGCGTGATGGTGCGTGGAGCTTTTACCGCAAAGCGGAAGCCTGCCGGCGCACTGGCGGCCCACTTGGCGTAAGTCGCGGGACGGTGCGGCCGATAGAAGCTGCTGTTGATCTCCGCGCAGGAAAGGCGTTGCGCATAGCGTTGCAGGTGCGTGCCTGCTTCTGCGAAGTCTGCCGCGTATCGGGTAGGAATCGTCCATCCGGCGGTACCGACGAACACGGAAGTTTGTTGCATCGCCTCAATGGACATTACTTGCCGCCGTTGCAGTTCCCGTCGGCAACAGCCGTAACGTGCCGTCATCGAACGTGCCATCGAAGTAGCGGTCGAGCGCGTTCCTGAACACGGATGGAACGGCCTTGGATTGCAAGGCCAGAGGTTTAGTCGCGGTCTCGCTGCCGGTCGGTGGCAAGTGAAAACAGCGTCATGGACGAGTGGAATTTCAGGTCGTCCGGGTAACCGAAGATCTGGCTTGCGGTGCGGTGTTCCACGCGATTGACAACGGCGGTGATGTCGCGCAGACGCGGGCCGAGCAGGGGATGCCACAAATAGTCCATTGCCTCTTGCAGCGAACCCAGCGCATAGCGATGCGCCATGGCGCTGGATCCCAGACCGGCGAGCTGCGGGAAGATGAACCACATCCAATGGGAGCGTTTTTCGCCACCTGCCAGCTCCGCGACGGCCTGTGCGTAGGTCTGATTTTGCGCCTCGACAAAGTGCCGGAAGCGTCGATCGCTTCCGGCATGCTCCAGGGGAGAATTCATCCTAGACTCCTTACTTCAGCAGCACCGGCTGCGCGTTCACCTTGAGGCGGAACATGGTGTAGGGCTTCACACGCTGATCAACGCCGTTGTGCATGGTGGGCTGGCGATTGAGCTGGTTGGCGTTCACATAGAGATAGCCGTCTGTGGCGATGGACATGGTGTCGGGCCAGAGTAGGCGCGGATCGTGCACCAGCGTCTCGGTCAGGCCGGTCGCCGGGTTCCAGCGGTGAATGCTATTTGTTACCGGGTCGCTTAGGTAAACGTTGCCGGCGGCATCGGATTCCAGGCCATCGGAGGGCATCTTGCCGGTGACGATGCGCACTGTCGCGGCGACCTGTGCGTCCGATTTCGTGCGGTCGCGCAGGGCATCGGTCGACACGGCGTAGAGCTTCGTTCCGTTGATGGGGCAGTAGTACAGGGTCTTCCCGTCGGCGGAAATGGCGATGCCGTCTGCCGCAAAGTTGACGGCCTTGGGTGGGTAACCCGGTGTCGTCTGGTAGACGGGCTGGCCCTCGGCAAACATGAGGAACTGCTCTTCGGACAGTACGCTTGCATGCTGGTTCAACCGGCGAAAGCTTTTGCCGGTGGCGAGGTCGACGACGACGATGGCGTTCGGACCCTCAGAGGATGAATCCGTGATGTAGGCGGTGCCGTGGATGTCGTCGCCACCGGATACGGTTCCGGCTGTGCGCTCGGCCAGCGGGTGCATTGCATCCTTCGGCGGTGCGTCGACATTCCGTGCGGGCATGCTGCCGACGGCGGTGGCCGGATCCTGCGGTCCGCTTTCGCCCATGCGCAGGTCGAAGCGCACGTCGTTCATATAGCTGTGGATGCCGGCGGTTTCCGGTGGCAGCAGGATGGTTTTCACAATGCGATTGCCGGCAAGGTCGATGCAGACTAGCTTTGCACCGCCGGGAACGGTGGACTTCAGCAGCGGCGCGCCGGTATCGAGTACCCACAGGCGGTCCATGGGGTCGACCACGACGGACTGCACGTTGACGAAGTGGGTCTGGTTGAGACTCTCGTTCAAAAACGCGTTTGGGTTGGGCTTGTTCCGTCCGGCCCAGTCGTTGACGGCGACGTCGGGATAGGGGACTGCCTTGCCCTTCACGATCTCCGCCACGGTGAACGGCACGTCGTCGCCCCAGCGGGGAAAGTTGACGAAGATGCGACCTTTTTGCGAAACCGTAACGCCGGTGGGCATGGCGCCGTAAAAGGTGGCGACACTCTCAAGCTGGCCGACGACGCGGTCCGTCGCTACCTGTGGGGGTTTTTCAGCGAGGATCGGCAGACTCATCAGGGCAGACACGGCAAGGGCAAGCGGCACACAAACGTTCATATCCGGTGGGATTGCGCCGGTTTCGACAGGGCTGCTTAAGCTACGCCTCATGGCAGAGCTTGGCGCTTCGATCAGTAGAAAGGGCAGCGCATCGCGCTGCCCTTCATTTGAAACTATTTGGAATTAAATGGCTTTCAGGTGGCTCTGCAGTTCATCCGACTTGATCTTGTAGCCGCTCAAGCCGTAGTACACGATGTAGAGGTAGCAGAGGCAGGGCAGGATCAGTGCCTTATGGATACCGTAGCCGTCGGCGAAATGACCCATCAGCACGGGAAAGAGCGCGCCACCGACGATGGCCTGGACGAGCAATCCCGATGCGCGACCGGTCAACGGTCCCATCTCAGCCACGCCCAGCGTAAAGATGGTCGGGAACATGATGGAGTTAAACAGGCCGACCGCCAGAATGGACCACATG
>CBAAAH010000315.1:0-3296 GCA_964658865.1 uncultured Granulicella sp. | reverse complement strand
AACCTCGGGGTGATTGGTTGTGATGGAGTTCGCGATCGCCTGCAGCAGCACAGTCTTACCGGTGCGCGGCGGTGCCACGATCAGGCCACGCTGGCCCTTCCCCACAGGGGTCAGCAGATCCATGACACGGCCGCTGATGTTCTCGCGGACAGTCTCCATTTTCACGCGTTCATCGGCGTACAGCGGCGTCAGGTTATCGAACAAAATCTTGTTGCGCGTCTCTTCGGGAGATTCAAAGTTGATCGCCTCGATCTTGACCAGCGCGAAATATTTTTCGCCCTCGTGCGGCGGCCGGACATTGCCGCTAATGGTGTCGCCGGTTTTGAGGTCGAACTTGCGAATCTGCGATGGCGAGACGTAGATATCGTCCGGACCGGGCAGATAGTTGTAGTCGGGCGAGCGCAGAAATCCGTAGCCGTCCGGCAGAATTTCAAGCACACCCTCGGCGAAGATGTGGCCTTCTTTTTCGCTCTGCGCCTGCAGAATTTTGAAGATAAGGTCCTGCTTGCGCAGGGCGCTGGTGCCCTGGATGTCGAGGCCGCGCGCGAGCTTGCCAAGTTCGGCGATGCTCTTTTCTTTCAGTTCAGAGATGGTCATTGTCACCTGTACAGCGAAGTCATGAGTCTGGAGTGGGTTTTACCGGAAGGAGGTCGAGCGGAGGGTGCTGCAGGCGCCGCCTTTACTGTAGGCGTTACCAATGCTGCGGAGGAGCATTCTGCTTGAGAAGTGCCGGTGTTGCGGAAGCAAGGGTTGCTGCGGAGTGAAACGGTATTGGGCAGTTCGACAAGAGGAAGGTACCACAGCTACAGGGCTACCAGCCCTGTAGCTGCCGTAGAGACTTTTACGCTGCGCGGCGCTCTTCGATGTTGTCCAGAATTTCTTCCGGCTCAGGGCCGACCTCAAACGTGGTGGGCACCTGCTCGCGGAAGCGGCCAAGCACTTCGTTCGTCGTGTCCTGCAGGCGCGTATTGGGCTTGTGCAGCTTGCGTGTTGCCTTGCTAGCCAATTGGCATAGCTGGTAGCGGTTCGTCACGTGGGTGAGCGCACCGAAAATCAGATCAGATCGCATGAAGTCTTACTCCTTTTGATGTTGCGCACCCGCACGCCCCGGCTTTCTCTTCGCTTTTCACGATGACCGGATGGGGAGATAGGCTCAACAAATTCGATGTCTACTCCCACACAATGGGTGCAAACATCGTGGTTTTTCGCCAGGCACCACTCTAACGGTGGTCCGTATCGAAATAGGGCGAAAATCTGAAAACGGAAAATTCGCTTGCTGCAACGAACCTGAATGGCGTCAATGACATGGCCTGAAGCCGTCAACGCACATTCCTCGAATTCCAGAAAACATAGGATTTTCGATTCCTCTGAAACCTTAGACGGTCCTGTGACGGAACGCAACATGTTTTTCGTGAAGATATGCACCGGTACCGCTGCTGTCCTTGAACAGATCACTTCCGGAAGCTACGACCAGTAACTCCGGTCCAGCGTGCGGTACTGGATCGCTTCGGCAATGTGCTTTACCACCACATCCGGCGCACCCTCCAGGTCCGCGACGGTCCGCGCCACCTTCAGAATGCGGTCATGGGCACGGGCGCTCAGCCCCTGTTGCTGCATGGCGCGCTCCAGCAGACGCTCTGCATCGCTCGACAGCTCACAAAATATACGAATCTGCTGCGTACTCATCTGCGCATTCGCGTAAATCGGCTTCTGCCGCTTCGCCGGTGCCGTGGCGTTGTCGACGCGGCTGAAACGCTCATGCTGCCGTTCCCGCGCCGCCAGAACGCGTGCCCGAATCTCCGCCGAACCCTCGGCCGCCGCACCCTGCCGCAGTTCCTTATACTGCACTGCCGGCACCTCGATGTGAATGTCGATGCGGTCAAGCAGCGGCCCGCTCACCTTCGACACATACCGTTGAATCATGGGAGGCGTGCACATGCACTCGCGCTGCTTGTCGTTGAAGTACCCGCAGGGGCATGGGTTCATCGCCGCCGCCAGCATAAACCGCGCCGGAAAGCTAAGGCTCATCGCCGCGCGCGAGATCGTTACCGTCCCATCCTCCAGAGGCTGGCGCAGCACCTCCAGCACATTGCGCGGGAACTCCGGCACCTCGTCCAGAAACAGCAAACCGTTGTGCGCCAGCGACACCTCACCCGGCCGCGGCACGACTCCACCGCCAATCAGTCCTGCATCGCTGATCGTGTGGTGCGGCGAACGGAACGGCCGGTGCGTGACGAGGCCTTCCTCGCCGTTCAGCACGCCGGCGACGGAGTGGATCTTGGTCGTCTCCAACGCTTCGTCGAACCGCAGCGGCGCAAGAATGGAAGGCAGCCGCTTGGCCAGCATGGTCTTTCCGCTGCCCGGCGGCCCAATCATGAGGATGTTATGGCCGCCGGCGGCTGCAACCTCGAGCGCGCGCTTCGCGGTTCCCTGCCCACGCACGTCTTTGAAGTCGAGTGGGAAATGCTGTAGTTCTTCCAGCAACTCATTTGCCGGCACCCGCAGCGGCAACACAGTCTGTGTGCCGAAGGCATCGGCGTTCAGCAGTTCACGAACCTCGGCCAATGAGCGAACGGGATACACGTTCACGCCTTCGACGACCGCAGCCTCGCGCGCATTTTGTGCCGGTACGATCAGGTTAGCGATGCCTTTTTCGCGCGCCAGCACGGCCATGGGCAGCACGCCGGGCACCGAGCGCAGGCTGCCGTCCAGGCCGAGTTCGCCGATCATCAGATAGTTGCTCAGTTCTTTCGCATGCAGCGCTCCGTACGCGCCAAGGATGCCGATCGCGATGGGCAGGTCGAAGCCCGAACCTTCCTTCTTCAAATCCGCCGGTGCCAGGTTAATCACGATGCGCGTCGTCGGCAGATCGAAGCCGGAGTTTTTAATCGCGGAGCGCACACGGTCGCGGCTCTCGCGAACTGCAGCGTCCGGCAGACCCACCATGCTGAACTCCGCGCGCTCCAGCTTGGCGCCGGAAAAGTCGATCTCCACCTCGATGAGGTGGGCGTCGATGCCATAGACTGCCGCGCTGAGTGCTTTGAAGAGCATGCAGGTTGGAGTGTAGATCATCAAAGCGCATTGCACGCAGGGACAGCGCACACGAGCCTACAATCAGTCACCAGTGACCAGTCTTTTCGAACTCTTCAAAATCGGCGTCGGCCCTTCTTCGTCCCATACGGTCGGCCCCATGCGTGCTGCGCTGGCGTTTGCCAAGGGCGTGCGTGAGGCGGGTATCGCGCAACAGGTGGCGCGCGTGCAAACCGATCTGTACGGTTCGCTCGCGCTGACCAGAT
>CBAAAH010000314.1:0-3302 GCA_964658865.1 uncultured Granulicella sp. | reverse complement strand
CGCGGCTGCATTTCCAAATCGTGCGCGACTGGTGCACGTCGGTTCCATGGACACACATCCTGGCAGATATCACAGCCAAAGACCTGCCTCCCCATCCCCGCGCGCAGGTCTTCGGGAATGCTTCCCTTCTTTTCGATTGTCAGATAGGCAATGCAGCGGGACGCATCCATCTGTCGCGGTGCCACCAGCGCATCGGTAGGGCACGCGTCGATGCAGCGGGTGCAGGTGCCGCAGCGGTCGGCCGCCGGCAGCAGCGTCGCCTCCGTCGCCAGCGGCAACGAAGTCAAGAGCGTCCCCAGCAGCATCCACGATCCCAGCCGCTGGTCGAGCACGCAGGTGTTTTTACCGATCCAACCGATACCCGCAAGCTGCGCAAGGTGGCGCTCCACAATCGGGCCGGTGTCCACGTAACAGCGCGTCTGGATCCCCGCGCCATATCGCTGCTGCAGCACGGATTCTACCCGGCGCAAGCGCTGCAGCATCACCTCGTGATAATCCGTGGGACGCAGCTCATCTGTCGTTGCGCGCACCGCATTGGGAAGACACGGGGCATTGTCCGCCGGCTCACTCTCAGCGCCGCTCCACGCATACCGCGCAATCCAGCCGCTGCCCGGCGGCGCGGGCGCGGTGGAAGTCGGCGCATCCGCGTTGTAGACCTTGGCGCACAGCACCACGGAGCGGACCCACGGAACGGCGCGATGCAGGCTCGATCGCACCAGTTCGCCGTCCGCGTCGATGCGCGTGAGCCACGCCATCTCCCCGGCGCGACCCTCGGCCACCCAGGTGCGAAACCGCTCCCGCTGGCGTAGGTCCTCTGCGGAACCCGGCAGAGGGGCTGCCGCGACGCCCAACGCGTCGAAGCCAGCCGCCAGCGCTTCCGACTCCAGTGCAGCGCGGTCCGCCGCGGTCATTTCCGGGCCGGCACCGTTGCTACGCGGCATCTCATCCATGGCTTACCGTGTTGCGTTCACCAGCGCGGTTAACGGATCAAGAAACGTGTAGCGCACTATGCCCGACGGCTTTTTCGCCTCGGCCAGTGTCGCCAGTGCCGCCTGCTTCCACCCCGGCGGCGCGGCACTGCCTGCCTGTAAATACTGCAGCGCCTCCACGCCGAGCGCCGTCAAACGCGGCAACAAGTCGAAACGCGCTGCAACCGGCTGCAGACGCGGGCTGCTCGCGACCTGCGCACGCGCTGCCGGCAATGCGGCCTGCAGCGATTGAAAGAACACCTGCATCTGTTGCCGGCTGGTTTTGCCTTCAGCCGTGGTTCCGGTTGGGTCGCGCAGCACCCTCGCCGCATCGATTTCCAGCGCATGTTTTATCGGCGGGTCGGGCCGCACCGCATCGACAAAGCTGCTGAGTGGCGTGAGTTGCGACGTGTGCTGCTGCTCATACCGCTCACCGAAACTCACCGGCTCAAACGCCTGCGCCACCAGATGCAGCGCATCGATGTGCTCGCTGCCTGACAGCGACCGCAGACCCGCATCCTCTGCCGAAAGGTGCCTCAACCCGAAGGTCTCTAAATCCACCGACATTGGCAGTAGCCGACGGTACAGGTCATCCACATCGCGCACGTTCTGCGCCGACCAGAATCGCTCCGCAATTGCTGCGGTGCGCGGCCAGATGCGCGAATCGATTGTGCGCGCATCCAGTTGCTCTGCCCACATCGCCACTTCGCCACCCAGGATCAACTTTTGTTGCGCGGGCGTCAGCATCGTATCTGCCGGTACGGGATCGGCCAGGTACATGGTGCCCGCGGTCTTCATGCCGTCCAAATAATACGGCGCGCTCAACACGCCTTGATACCCCTGCTGCGCGCCCTTCGCCAACGATGCCTCGCCGCGCCACGACTGCACCACAACATCCTTTGGCAGCGCCGGCGTCAGGATCTCGTCCCAGCCCACCATGCGCCGATTCAGCTTCGTCAATATCGCCTGCACTCGCTGGTTAAAGTACGCCTGAAGCGCGTCGTTGTCCGCCAGATTGTGCGCTTTTTTAAACGCCAGAATGCGCGGATTGGACTTCCAGTCCAGCGCCGGCGATTCATCCCCGCCGATGTGCAGATACTGGTCCGGGAAGATGCTCGTCATCTCGCGCAGAAACGCTTCGATAAAGGTGTAGGTTTCCTCGCGCGTGGGGTCTAGCGCCGTGTCGCTGACGCCGAACTCGCGTCGAATACCCGTGGGCACGGTACCGCTGGCAAGCTCCGGATATGCCACCAGCCACGCCGCAGAGTGGCCCGGCATTTCAAACTCCGGCACCACGCGAATGCCCCGATCGCGCGCGTACCGCACCAGTTCGCGTGCATCGTCCTGAGTGTAGAAGAGGCCGTCGGAGCCAAGCACCGTCAGCTTTGGATACAGCTTGCTCTCAATGCGGAATCCCTGGTCTTCCGTCAGGTGCCAGTGGAAGACGTTCAGCTTCACGGCGGCCATGGCATCCAGGTTGCGCTTCAGCACGTCCATCGGTTCAAAGTGGCGGCCACAGTCGATCATGAGGCCACGCCACGGAAAACGCGGAGCATCCGTCACCGTGACTGCGGGTATCGCATAACCGGTTCCGTCGGCCTGCACCAGTTGCAGCAGCGTTTCCAGCCCGTGCAGCGCACCGACTGTGGTCGCTGCATCAACCTTCACGGTTTGCGCGGTCACGGAAAGTGTGTACGACTCATCTTCGTTCAGGCCCTGCACGGCGCCGTCATCCGTCGCGACCGTCACAACAATACCGACGCCCTGCACCGTTCCAAGGCTACGCGGCAACGGCACACCGGTCTTATCTTCCATGCGCTTCATCGCCCGCAGCACGCCGCGCTGCAGCCGATCGGTGTGCATGCCGCCCAACGAAACCGAAAGCCCCGGCGCAATCCGGAACGAACCCGCCTGTGCATGCACCGACGCCGGCTGCGGCAGCATGGTCTCCACCGACATCGGCGATGCGGCCCACACCGGCAACCCAGTCGACAATCCGCCCAGCAACACGACACTCCACCACCGCTTCGACCGCATTCGACCTCCCCGTTCAGCGCGCGACAATCTCTTTGCCATCATTCCACAACGGCGTTACGCAGTGCTGCGCCGTGTGCGACCCAAGGATCAACCTACCGGCGTCACACGAACAACCGGAGTGACCGCCAACGCCCGGGAAGACACAACACATGAGCCTGAAAGAACTGCTTGGCATGGATTTGGACGAGAAGGCACGGTACGCCATTGTGGGCGCTGGCCACCGCGAGCAACCTGCCTCGCGGCGTTTCACCTTTCGGCAAGATTCGGTTAAACTAACCGAACGCGGAGAGTTGGCAG
>CBAAAH010000313.1:0-3303 GCA_964658865.1 uncultured Granulicella sp. | reverse complement strand
GCTGATGATGCGCAAAGGCGAGGGCGTGGCCCAGAGCGATGCCGAAGCCGCACGCTGGTATCGCCTCGCCGCCGACCAGGACTTTGCCGAGGCACAGGTCAAACTCGCGGAAATGTACAGCTTCGGCCAAGGCGTTCCGCTGAGCGATGAACGAGCCGCAATGTGGTATCGCCGGGCCGCGGACCTGGGCCATGCGGAAGCTCAGTTTCAACTCGGGCACCTGTACGCCATCGGTCAGGGTGTCGAGCAGGACTATGTGCAGTCCCGGCACTGGATTCGCCAGTCCGCCCAGCAGGGGCATGAACCGGCCATCCGTGAATTGAAACGCCGCGAATACCGCGACGCGTAACGCCTACTCGCAGCTCGCGCGCAGGTGTTCCTGCAACCGAGGCATTAGGTCGACCAGGTTGCAGGGCACGTGTCGGCTGTCGAACTGGTGCACGAGGATGTCGTCCCATGCATCGCGCACGGCACCCGGCGATCCCGGCAGCGCGAACAAATAGGTGCCGCCGCCGACTCCGCCGATTGCCCGCGACTGGATGGTGCTGGTACCGATTTTCGCATAGCTCAACATGCGGAACAGCTCGCCGAAGCCGTGGATTTCTTTTTCCAGCACGCGCGCAAAGGCCTCCGGCGTGACGTCGCGGCCGGTAATGCCGGTGCCCCCGGTCGTCACCACGGCGTCGATTTCCGGGTTTGCGATCCATCCACGCAGAACCGCCTCGATGCGGTCGGGCTCGTCCTGCACCAGCGTACGTTCGGCAACGCTGTGGCCGGCGGCACGGATACGTTCGGCCAGCGCATCGCCCGAGCGGTCGTCCGCCGCGGATCGGGTGTCACTCACCGTCAGCACGGCGATGCGGATGGGCAGAAACGGGAGGCTGGGGTCGAGCGGCATCGGTGCGGTCTCCAGGCGTGCCCTTTCAGCTTATCCGTCCGCAGGCAAATGCAAGCCGCACGACATGGCCCGGCGACTGGCCGTAGACTGGGATTGCCGCGCTTCCTGTGAAGGACCGGACTTTTTGCACTGCTGGCGCTCTGCACCGCACTCAGGCGGTCGCGCCAACCCGAAGGATTCTATCCGTGTACCCTCTCGCTTTCGCGCTTTTCCAGTTCGGCTCGTCGTTCGGCGGCTTCAGCCTCATCCTTCCCGTGGTCCTCATCGGCTTCGTCCTTCTGACGGCTCTGCCCCAGCAGCGCAAGCAGAAGGCCTGGACCAAAATGCTGGGCGAGCTGAAGACCGGCGACCGCGTCACCACCAACGGCGGTCTGCGCGGCCAGATTCTCTCGCTCAAGGACGACGCCGTCATCCTGCGCGTGCAGCCCGACAACCTCAAGCTGGAGTTTCTGCGCAGCGCCATCTCATCCGTCACGACGGAAGAGGAAGAAACCAAGTAATTTTGCACTGTCAATGCCGGCAGTGAGTGACGAAAGAATAAGACAAACGCAAAGTACGCGTACTTTGCGTTTGTTCTTTGCAGGAGCCGCTGCTGTGTTGCTCACTTTCTCTGCCGTGTTGCCCGTCTTCCCCCAGAAATTGATATAAAGGTACCGTACCGCGCGGCTGCCGCTTTTTGCCCAGCCGCGTTCCGGGCTGCTTCGGCCCCGGCACATTCCAGCCGTGCCTCGGTGCGCGCTGAGAGAAAAGATTCGCCTCATCAAACCGGAGGCGTACAGGGCCATGCAGAAAAATCTCAACGGCAAGATCGCCGCCATCTTCGTCATCCTGCTCGTCTTTATCTACGGCATCTTCGGCATTCCGCACGGCTCGCTCAAGCAGACGCTGACCGACCGCATCCACCTGGGGCTCGACCTGAAGGGTGGCACGCACCTGGTGCTGCAGGTGCACACGGACGAGGCGGTCGCGGCCAACAGCGACTCCGACGAGCAGCGCATCCAGACCGCGCTCAAGGACACGGCACCCGGCGCGACCGTGACCAAGCCCGATCCAAAGCAGCCGGTCATCGTCGTCAGTGGCGTTCCTTCGGCCAAGTCTTCCGCCGTGCGCGACCTGCTCAACGGCACGCAGTACGGCGACTACGACGTCAGCGCGCAGGGTGACGGCTTCCGCATGGCGATGAAGCAGTCGGCCATCAAAACGCTGCGGGAGCGCACGCTCGACACCTCCATCGAAACCATTCGCGGACGCGTCGATTCGCTCGGCGTCTCGGAACCGGTGATCCAGAAGTACGGCCTCGGCGAAGACCAGATCCTCGTGGAGCTGCCCGGTGTCAGCGATCCCGATCAGGTGTCGCGCGTCATCCAATCCACCGCCCGGCTTGAGATTCACCAGGTGCTCAACGACGGCAAGTCTTTCGCGACGCAGGATGAAGCCAGTGCCGCCGCCGCCGGTCAGGACGCTATCGAAGTGCAGGGCGGCAACACCGCCGACGCTACGCAGTGGTGGCTTCTGCAGCGTGTGGCCATCGTGCAGGGGCCGGACTTTCGCGATGCGCGCCCCGGTAAGGACGAAACCGGCCGCGACAACGTCAGCTTCAACCTGACGGCCGCCGCCGGCGACCGCTTCTACGATTACACCAGCGCCAGCATCGGCAAATACATGGCCATCGTGCTCGACAACCATGTCAAGGAAGTCGCGACCATCAACGGCGCGATTCGCGACAGCGGCCAGATCAGCGGCGGCATGAGCAAGCAGGCGGCCAGTGAGCTCTCGCTCATGCTGCGTACCGGCTCGCTGCCCGCGTCCATCACCTACCTTGAAACGCGCACCGTCGGCCCATCGCTGGGTGCGTCGTCCATTCGCCAGGGCGTCATCGCAGCGGTGGTCGGCATGCTCGCCGTCATGGTCTTCATGCTGGTGTACTACCGCGGCGCGGGCATCAACGCCGATCTCGCGCTGTTCCTCAATCTGGTCATTCTGCTGGGCTTCATGGGCTTCTTCCACGCCACGCTCACGCTGCCCGGTATCGCCGGCGTCATTCTCACCATCGGCATGGGCGTGGACTCCAACGTGCTCATCTTTGAGCGCATCCGGGAAGAGATCAATGCCGGCAAGAGCGCCAGCGCCGCCGTGCAGAACGGCTTTGCCCACGCCTGGGTCACCATCCTGGACACGCACGTCACCACGCTGGTGTCGGCGTTCATCCTGTTCTTCGTCGGCACCGGCCCGGTCAAGGGCTTCGCCATTACCCTCGCGTTCGGTCTGCTCGCCAACCTGTTCACGGCCGTCTTCGTGTCGCGCGTCATCTTCGACAGCGTGCTCGCCCGCAAAACTCGCGGCGAAGCGCTTTCGATTTAGTTTGTTGGCGCTGTCGATCGAAGTAAGTTCTTTGTCATTCCGTA
>CBAAAH010000312.1:0-3332 GCA_964658865.1 uncultured Granulicella sp. | reverse complement strand
GTTCCACACCACACGCATGACGGAGCTGGGTGCATATTACCGGGTCAATTTCTTTCTGTTCCTTCTGCAGGCGGTGGCGGTGCTGGCGTTTGCCACGGCGGTATGCCGGCTGCGCGACCGCATGGCGGCGCCAAGCTCCGCACCGTTGCTTTCAGTGGACGGGGTTCGCCTGTTCGGTCTGGCGCTGCTGGTGATCGCGTCGCAGCGGGAGCTGACGCTGGGCAAGGTGCGGCCTGACGGCCTGCTGCAGGCCCTGCTACTGTTCGGATTCGCGGCGATGCTGGCCGTGGTTGCGGAAAATGCCGGTCCAGCTCGAACGCCAAACGCGGAGATCTCGACGCTTGAACACGGCTGGGTGCCACGCATGCGTGTGCTGATGGGTTATGCCGCGCTCATGGGCCTCAGTTTCGGCCTGGCCTACCTGACCAAATCTTTTGCGTTCCTGGTTGCACTCCTCAGCATGGCTGCGGTTGCGGCGTTTCAGTGGCTCTGGCTAAGGCTGCCGTTGCGGCGCGCGGTTGCACCCAGCGTCGTCGCGTTCGCCGTGTTCGCGCTTGTGGCCGGTCCTTATGTCGCCGCACTTTCGCATCAGAAGCACCGGCTCGACTTCGGCGATTCCGGCAGCCTGAACTATGCCTGGTACGTGGGCGGCACGGAGAAGTTCCACCTGGAGCCGTGGCAGGCCAATCGCTTCGGCAGTTCCGACGTGCACCTGCTGCATCCCGAGCGTCAACTGCTGGCCGACCCCGGCATCTACAGCTACAAGGCCATGCCCTACGGCACGATTCCGCCGTGGTTTGATGCGACATTTTTCAACGAACGCATCGTGACCCACCTGCGCGCCGGCCAGTTGCTGCACCGCGATGTGCGCAACGTGGTGTTGATTTTTCGTTACCTGCTGAACCACCCAGAGGCAGGTCTTTTGCTCGCCCTGCTGTTGGTGCTGGGTGCGCGTGTAAGGCCGGGCTGGCGACGTGCCTTCTGGCTGCTGCCGGTCGTTCTGGGTGTTGCCATCTGGGCAATCTACAGCATCGTCAACGTGGAAGAACGCTACGTGACGGCGGGGTACCTGACGCTGCTGCTGCCGCTGTTTGCCGCGCTGCAATCATGCGAACAAGGCGCGAACGAGTCTAACCGGGCGCCTTTTCTTCCGAGCGCTGCAACCGCCGCCGTTTGCCTGCTGGCACTGCTCGCGCTGGGGGATTCGGTACGGGTTTCCGCGGAGAACCGTCGCCAGTTTTCGTTGCAGGGCCTGGTCCCGGCGTGGCGCAATCCCGCAATCTTCGGCGCGGCACAGGCATTGGGCACCATGGGGCTGCAACCGGGCGACGAGGTCGCCTGCATCGGCAGCACGGCCTGTGTAAACGACCCGTACTGGATGCGCGCGGCCGGCGTACGCACCACCACCGAAGTCTTTCTGGACGACACCCACATCGCCGAAGACCTGCAGCGCATGCCCAACCGCGACGCCGTCTACCGCGTGGTGCAACGCGAGGGTGCGCGCGTGCTGGTGGGTCACTTCGATCCATCGCACTTTACCGGCCCTGCCGCCGCGGGCTGGGTGCGGCTCGGCGATACCGGCTACTTTGCCCTGCCGCTCAATCCATCGCCCTCGGAGAACGCAACCCGACCATGACCCTGATTTCTGACGTACGCCCACTGGAACTGACCGTCGTCATGCCCTGCCTGAACGAGGCAGAGACGCTTGCCGTGTGCATCGATAAGGCCCACGCGGCGCTGCGGGACAATGGTATTGCGGGCGAAGTGGTCGTCGCGGACAATGGATCCACCGACGGCTCACAGGCCATCGCGCAGGCGCACGGCGCGCGTGTGGTGCCGGTGCCGATTCGTGGCTATGGCGCCGCGCTGAATGCGGGCATTACCGCCGCGCTCGGCACCTACGTGCTGATGGCCGACGCCGACGATAGCTACGAATTCGCGCATATACCGCGCTTTCTGGCCAAACTGCGCGAGGGCAACGACCTGGTGATGGGCAACCGCTTTGCCGGCGGCATCGGCCCGGGTGCCATGCCGCCACTGCACCGCTACCTGGGCAATCCGGTACTCAGCTTCCTTGGCCGCGCACTGTTTCACGCACCTATCGGCGACTTTCACTGCGGCATGCGCGCGTTTTCCCGCGAGGGATACGATGCACTCACCCTGCGCACCACCGGCATGGAATTCGCCAGCGAGATGGTGGTGAAGGCGTCGCTGCTGGGCCAGCGCATCGCCGAGGTGCCAACCACGCTCAAAAAAGACGGCAGGTCGCGGCCGCCGCACCTGAAAACCTGGCGTGACGGCTGGCGACATCTGCGCTTTTTATTGATGTATTCGCCGCGATGGCTGTTTCTGGTACCAGGCCTGCTGCTGATGCTGCTGGGCACCGCGCTGACCGCGTGGCTGCTGCCGGCGGAGCGACCGCTGGGCCACGTAAACCTTGGCGTGGACACGCTTGCCTATGCCGCGGCGGCGATCCTGCTTGGCTTTCAACTGGTGTTCTTCGGCGTCGCGGCCAAAACCTTCGCCATTACCGAAGGCCTGCTGCCGGAAGACGAGAGCTTCGAAAAGTTGTACCGCTACGTGACGCTCGAAACAGGCCTGATCGTGGGCGCGCTGCTGGTACTGCTGGGCGCGGGCATCGCCGTGTCGTCCGTGATGAACTGGGCGCATGCCGGGTACGGCCCGCTGCCGCCGGTGGTGATGATGCGGCATACGCTGCCGAGCATGCTTTGCCTGATGTTGGGCACGGAAATCTGCTTTGCCAGCTTCTTTTTAAGCCTGCTGGGTTTGAAGCGCCGCTGATCTCAAGACGCTTCCGCACCCACAGCGATGGAACATCAACGGAACATGAGTTTCTGCCGCAAAAACGTGTCGGACCGGGTAAGTGCCTCGATCCAGTTCCGGTGCAGCAGAAAATCATGAACCTCATCCGGCAGTACCAGCACCTCCACGGGGACCTGGCGGGCCCGAAGCGCGGCTGCCAAGCGCACGGTCTGGGCAAACAGCACGTTGCGATCGTCGTCGCCCTGGATCAGCAACACCGGGCTCTTCCAGCGGTCGACATCGGCCAGCTCGGCATCATGCTGTATCTAACCGGCGGCCTGGCCAACCCGTTCGCCGTGCTGCTGCTCGCGCCGACCTTGATCTCGGCCGTCTCGCAAACCTGGGCCGAGACCGGCAAGCTGCTCGCCTTCTCAATTCTCTGCGCCTGCGCGCTGACGATCTGGCGCGTGCCGCTGAGCTTGCCCGACGGCACCTTGGTCGCGCCGCCGGCGATCGAGACTCTCGGCGCTTTGCTGGCGATCGTCGTCACCGGCATTTTCGTCGCCGTC
>CBAAAH010000311.1:0-3427 GCA_964658865.1 uncultured Granulicella sp. | reverse complement strand
CGGAATGCCGAAATGGCCGCCCAGATGCAGTAAATCCAGCGGCCGCAGCGAGCAGTCGACGACGATGGCGCTCATGTTGCGGTCACCCCGCGTCAGCACCACGATCGAGTTGACGTTCGCACCTTGGAAGCGCAGCCACAGGTCCGTCATGCTTGGGCCGCCATGCGCATTGGCGTTGACGAGGTGCTGATAGCCGGACGAACGGAATTGGCCGTCCAGCGCGGCAAACGCGCCGGGATCGTAGCTTGCGCCATCGCGGTAGTGATAGTTGTGGATGGTAACGCTGTTCAGGCCGGCGACCACGCGACGGGCATCGGGATCCTGGCCGTTCAGAAAGCCGTCGGTTGCGGCGAGCATGCTGCGGTCGAGCGTAAAGGCGGTTTCCGTTGCCGGCTGATGCACGATGCTGGTAAACGCGGCAGAGTTCGGCAGCGGTCCTTGCGCGTGCAGGCTTGCTGCAACGGTGGCGGTGCCCAGCAGAAGGGTGGCGGCAAAGAGTCGATATCGGCGCACGGTAGACCTCGGTTGCGAGAGTTATGGGAGTCTTGGACCCGCCTTTGCTGAATTAGACGCGGTTTCCGCAAGCACAGCGCATATTCGTGGCCGCCATTGCGCGGCTGCCGATGAGCCCATGCCGAATCTTGCCTGGAAGGCCATTGTCGGGAATTTGCCTCGTTTCAGGCCTGCAAGCAACGGAACCGTTTGGTCGGGCATGTAACGTTAAAGAACGCTGCCCTTCTGCCCATGTTTTCTGCCCCTCAAACCCGGTACGCAATGCTCTCGGACGTGGGCCGGGCGCGCGCGCGCAACGAAGATGCCTGCGCGGCAGACCCGGCGATCGAAGTGTTTGTCGTGTGCGACGGCATGGGTGGTGCGGCCGGTGGAGAGATTGCCGCGCACGATGCGGCGGACGCATTTTTGACCCGCGCCCGTCAACTGCACCTGACCGGCGACGCCATGAAGCGGCTGGACGACGCCATGTGCACGGCGAATCGCACCGTATACCAGCGTGCGCTGCGGGAGCCGCGGCTGCGTGGCATGGGCACCACTATGGTCGCGCTGGAATTTGCGGAAGCGCACACCGTCGCATGCGTTGCACACGCGGGCGACTCACGCTGTTACCGTCTGCGTGCCGGCGTGCTGGAACGGCTGACGGACGACCACAGCCTTGTCGAGGAACAGGTGCGGCAGGGCAGCATGACCGAGGCCGAGGCCCGGCGATCGCACCTGCGCAATGTGATTACCCGCGTTGTGGGGTCGCACCCGACCGTGCAGCCGGAAGTGGCGATGCACCCAACGCTGCCGGGCGACGTGTTTCTGCTATGTTCCGATGGCCTGACGCGCGATCTTTCCGACGGCGATCTGTGCAGCATTCTGACGCGACACCAAGTCAACCTGGAGCACGCCGCGCGCGTTCTGGTGGATGCCGCAAACCTGCTGGGAGGTGGCGATAACATCACCGTTCTACTGGTGGCAGTCGATGGATCGGCGGCGAGTGCAGACGGTACGAACACGACAATGGCTCGGGTCTAGGATGGAGGTGCAGGTGCCGCGCGCACCGCGATGCACCACAAGGAGAGCGGACGAATGAGTGAAACGGCGCAGCTTTACTTCGAAGATTTCCAGATTGGGCAAAAGTTTCAGTCCAACCGCAGCGTGCGTGTCACCGCGCAGGAGATCACAGAATTTGCGGAAAAGTACGATCCCCAGCCGTTTCACCTGGACGAAGCCGCGGGCAAAAGCACCTTCTTCAAAGGATTGGCGGCGAGCGGATGGCTGACCGCGGCCATCGTCATGCGTCTGCGGGTAGAGACGATTCATGTGGTGGGCGGTATGATCGGTGCCGGCGTGGAGGAGATTCGCTGGACCGAGCCGGTACGCCCGAACGACAGCCTGCACACGGAAACCGAGGTCATCGGCCTGCGCCGGTCGAAGAACCGGCCGGAGCTGGGATTGGTCACGATCTACACGCTGACCCTGAACCAGCGGGAAGACGTGGTGATGAAGAGTACCGTGAAGTTTCTTGCGCCGCTGCGACCGAATGCCTGAGTTCAACGCATTCGAGCATGGTAGGGAATTCGAGCACATCTTCCAAACGGCGTCTGGTCTGATGGTGTTGGCTACGATAGCTTACATTTCAGGGGCAGTACTGACGTTGGAAAACGTGCTGATCGAACCGCTGGAAACACGGCAACTACGCGTTGGAGTGCCTGCGCTACTGGCTTTGCGGCGCTTTGTGCTGGATGCGGCGCGAGAGCAGGGCTACACTACAGTCGTAGTAGAGGGCTGGCGTATTTCAGGGCGCAATCCGCAGCGGCAGGTACATTTGCGAGGGCAACTATGACCACGGACGAGCAACTCGGACTGAATGCACAGATTCTGGCAGAAGTGGCAAGGCTCGCCACAGCGGGTACCACCTACGAAGCCATGATTCAGTACCTGCATGATGCAGGAGTCAGCAAGCCTGGAGCGACGATCGCCTTACGCCGAATGAAGGTCATGCCCATGTCAGAGACGAAAATCGCGGTGCACTACCACCCCGCCTATGAGGATCGACGCGCCTCAGATGAAGCGTTTCAGGATTCTGCATTTGCCGCTTGGGAAGAGATCCAGGCGCGTGAGCGAGCAGGCTCCGCGGCAGCATAAAAAAAGGGCCTGAACTTCTCCCTCGCATTTCCACGTTACTGATCGGTAAACTGGAAGCATGATGCGGATGTCGGTGCTGGCGTCGGGTTCCAAGGGCAACAGTGCCGTCATTGCGTCGTCGCGCACGCGCATCCTGGTCGATGCCGGCCTGTCCTGCCGCGAACTCATGCGGCGCATGGCGGCTGTCGGCGAAGACCCGACCAGGCTCGATGCCATCCTGATTACGCATGAGCACGCCGATCACGTGAGTGGCCTGCCAGTGATGGCGCGGCGGCTAGGCATTCCCGTGTACTTTACCGAGGCGACGCACCGCGCATGGGTGCGCCAGGTCACGCCGCGAACCAGCATCAGCTACAAGCAGTGGCTGGAGCAGCAGCGCCGCGAAAAGCAGGAGCGCCTGGAGGCACAGGCGCTTGCGCACCAGTTTGCTACCCATGATGCCAGCGGCGCGGCGGAGGACATCCCCGACGATCATTTTTTTGCCGCCACCGATCTTCCGCAGATGCAGGAAGATCCCGCAGCGCCGGCCGTGGACGCCACAATAGGCGCGACGCCATACGCCAGCCTTGCGCTTGCCGCCGCAGAAGACGACGACACCCAGTGCGACGATATCCCGGGCGCCGTGCGCGAAAGTATCCGCGACAATCCCGGCTATCTGCCCGCGGTGGAGTATTTTCAGGCCGGTAAGCACCTTTGCATCGGCGATATCGACATCAACCCGTTCACGATTCCGCATGACGCAGTCGATAAGGCATTCTCAAACCTCGAGTGGTCTTCTACC
>CBAAAH010000310.1:0-3471 GCA_964658865.1 uncultured Granulicella sp. | reverse complement strand
AAAAGTAGAGGTACAGCGTGAGAGCCAGCATCGCCGCCGCGAGCGTGCTGCGAATCGCCCAGTCCGTCTGCCCGAAGACGCGCATGGCACCCGCGGCCAGCCAGTAGGGCAGCGGCGGCTTGTCCAGGTAACGAATGCCATCGACGTACAGCGTGACGTAGTCGTGGCGCACGATCATCTCGCGCGCGGCTTCGGCGTGAATGGAATCCACATCGTCCAGCAGTGGCGGCGAAAACATGCTGCAGAGTTGCGTGAGCGCCCACAGCAACACAAGGAACGCGACGGAGCGCGAGGCAGGCACGGCATGGCAGTTGGAAGACGGCACGGCGACAGGGGAATGCGCGTCTGCGGCAATGACGGGAACTTCCATGCTTCGGTCTTTTGCCTTTCCAGGTGTCACCAGGACATGGTCTCGTTCAGACGGCACGGCCTGATTCCAGCATACCCGTTACCCGTATAAAAACTCTGTTCGCTAATGTCCTTCCGCGAGCCGATATCCTATATTCGACGGAGGCTATTGCTCGACCGGCCCGCTTGAAGGGAAATACGTTGCGCATGACGGCAATTGCCGACAACCAGGCCAAACGCTCGCGGGAGCAGGGCGGTGCCGTGCGCCGATCGTCGGTGTTCGCACTTGTCGGCATCTGGCTGGCGCTGCACCTGGGCTGCCTGTTTACGCCGGGCCTGCTGGACGACGTGGACTCCATCTACATCGAAGTGGCGCGCGAAATGACGGTGCGTCACGACTACGTCACACCCTATGTCGACGGCGTGCGTTTTTTCGACAAGCCGCCACTGATGTACTGGATGGCGGCCGGCAGCATGCGCGTCTTCGGGCCGTTCGACTGGGCGGCGCGGTTGCCGTTGTCGCTCTGCGTGCTCGGCCTGTTCTTCAGCGTGTATGCGCTGGGCAAACGGCTGTTCGGCGAACGCGGCGGGCTGTACGCGGCACTCGCCATGGCCACCAGCCTGGGGCCGTACCTTTTTACGCGGTTCTACATCCCAGACATTCTGAATGCGCTTTGGATGACCCTCGGCGTTCACCTGTTTCTGATTGCGCTCGACCGCGTACGTGCGAGGGAATCGTCGCTCGCGCCGGCGCTTGGATTTGCTGTCGTCATGGCGTTGAACCTGCTGACCAAGGGCCTGATCGGGATCGTTTTCCCCCTGGGCTTTGTGGTGTTGTATGCCGTATGCACGCGCCAGTCCCGCTCGTTGTTGCGCATGCATCCCGTCGCCGGCTTTGCGCTGTTTTGCGTGGTGGCGTTGCCGTGGCATGTGCTTGCGGCCGTGCGCAACCCGGCCATCGCCATGCCCGCCGGAACGGGTCTGCCGCCGCGCGCGGGATGGGCGTGGTTTTACCTGGTCAACGAGCACGTCATGCGCTTCCGCGGCCTGCGTATCCCGCACGATTATGGCCAGCTATCCATCCCGATCTTCTGGGCGATGTTTGTGCTCTGGCTCATGCCGTGGTCCGCGTTTCTGCCTGCCGCGCTGACGCAATACACCCGCGTGTGGCGCGACCGCCCGGCGGAGACGTTCAGGCGCAAGCAGGCGGCGCTGACGCTGGTGCTGTGGGCCGGCCTGGTCCTCGGCTTTTTTACCCTGTCGTCGCGGCAGGAGTACTACAGCCTGCCCGCATTGCCGGCACTCGCACTGATGGCCGGCGGCGTTATGGTCGCAGCGCAGCATGGTGACGCGCGGGTGCGCCGGTCGATGATGCGCTGGTCCACGTGGTTTCTGCTGCCGCTTGCCGTGGTGCTGGTGGTGGTTTGCGGCACACTCGGCATTTTCTCGCCATCGGCACGCGCGAGTGCCGATGTAAGCGAGGTGCTGACCAGCAATCCCGACCAGTACAATCTGGCGCTCGGCCACCTGCACGACCTCACCACGCGTGCCATGGGCTTCTTTCGCGCGCCGCTGCTTGGCGTCGCTGCAAGCATGATGCTGGTCGGTCCGCTGGCATGGGGTTTGCGCCGTCGCAACCGCGATCTGCAGGCCAATCTGGCACTGGCTGCCGGCATGTGCGGCGTGCTGCTGTGCGTGCACGCGGGATTGTCGCGCTTCTATCCCATCATCGGCTCCAAGACCCTGGCGCTCGACATCGCGCAAACCGTGCAGCCAGGGGACGGCATCTGGCTGGACGGCGAACTGACCAGTGGATCGACCCTGCTGTTCTACACGCGGCACCCGCTGGTGCTGGTCAATGGCCGCGTCAACGGCCCATGGTTCGGCTCGTTCTGGCCAGATGCGCCGCCCATTTTTGCCGACGAGGCGATGCTGCGCAAGGCGTGGACCGGTCCGCAACAGCTTTACCTGCTGACCTACTCGACAGCGCGTGAGGCGGAGTTGCGGAAGCTCGGACCGACGCACGTGTTCGCGGCCTCCGGCGGTAAAACAGTGCTGATGAACCGCTGATTTACTCCTGCTTCGACAGCCGTCCATCCGGCATGATGCGGAACTGTGTGCCGTGGTATCGCGTGTCGGCCGGCAGGTAGCTCCCCAGCCAGATGAGGCTGCCCAGCAGGTCGCGCAACGGGTACAGCAGCACGTCGCCGGCAACGCGCGTAGCTCCCAGCGCACGCAGCACCACTGCCGCCTGCACCATGCGATTCAGACATGCGACCAGCAGGAACAGCAGCGCCGAAACCCAGCGGCCCATTGCGGCTTCGGCAAGAAACCCAAGCAGGCCGAACGGCGCGGCAAATGTCAGGCCGGTACCCAGGTGTCCCCACGGGCGCGAGCGCCGCGTGCTCTGCGCCCAGCGCAACTGGTTCCGCAGCGAGTGCGCAACGCTGTCTGCCGTCACCACCAGGCCGATGACGTGGGTCGCCATGGCAACGCCCTTGCCCTGCGCGGCAAGCCGGTTGCCCAGCACGAAATCCTCGGCCCAGTAGCTGCCCAGGTCGGCAAATCCACCCGCCTCCATAAAGGCACGCTTGCGCAGGATCATGGTCACGCCCAGCGCAAAATCGGTGCCGCTCAGCATGTCCGCCACCAGCACACCCGAACTCATCTCCACGCTTTTGCCCAGCGCATCCAGCCGCAGAAACAAGCCGGCGTTGTCCGTGACGCCGAGGTACAGGCACGACGCCAGCTCCGCTTCCGGTCGCTCCAGTTCCTGCACGCAGCGCAGCAGGTAGTCCGGCGTCACGCGCACATCGGCGTCGCTGGTCACCAGCGTGTCGTGCGTTGCGGCCTGTGTCATCACGGCCAGCGAATACATCTTGGGATTGGGAAACTCCGGCTCGCCACACGCGATAAACCGGGCATTCACGCCGGGGTATTGTGCCGCGATCGACCGCGCCAGATGCAGGCCGGCATCGTGCTCGTGCCGCGCGCAAAAGATCAACTCGTACAGTGCGGGATATGCCTGCCGAAAAAATCCTTCCAGATTCCGTTCCAACCCAGGCTCCGCGCCATGCAGCGGCTTCATCAGAGTCACCGGCGGCAGAAACTCTGGCTGCCTCA
>CBAAAH010000309.1:0-3481 GCA_964658865.1 uncultured Granulicella sp. | reverse complement strand
AGAGAAGAGAGAGAAAAGAAGGAAGAGAAAAGAAATTGCTGCCTCAACTTCTTTTCTAACTTCCCACTCTTAACTTCTATTCTTTCAACTTCTAACTTCCCACTCTCCTAACTCTCAACTCCGAACTACACCAAGCCGGGGTTCAGCGAGGCGCAGTCCTTGCCGCTGCCCTTGCACAGGTAGAGCGCACGATCCGCCCGCTGCAACAGGTGTGCGTAGCTGAAGTCGGTTGCGGGCACGCCGACCGCGATGCCGATGCTGACGGTGACGTGGCCAAGCGGGCTCGCCGCATGCTGCCGCTTCATGGCGCGTACGGCCATCAGTAAGCGTTCTGCCATGCGCATGGCAGCCTTGTTGCCGGCACCGGGCAACACGATCGCAAATTCTTCGCCGCCCAGTCGCGCCACGACATCGTCCTTGCGCGCCAGTGTCTTGCGCAGCACGTCGGCGATGGCGCGCAGGCAACCGCCCCCTTCCGCATGGCCATAGGTGTCGTTGTAGAGTTTAAAAAAGTCCACGTCCAGGTGTGCGTCGTTGCTGTACACCACCACCCAGTCCTTGCTGGATCGCGCGTGTGCCAGCAGTTGTTGCAGTTGCGGAACGATCTTTTCCGCGTGCTGCCGGTTCGCCAATACACCCGTGTAAAAGTCATTCAACATATCGATCACGATCAACGCTTTCATTACCTCTCCTGGTCGGCTTGGCGCGCGCATTGACCGCGTCGCCCGCCGCTAGCGGCATCATCGCCATACGTCGGGTCTCCTTTTCGTCAAAAAGCGAGAACCGCCTGCTGGAAGGGTGTGCAGGCAAGCTTTCCGCGGAAACCTGCATCAGACTTTCTGTACGCCGCCGAACTACACCGGCGCGGAAAGTTCTGAAAGGGAATCACCATGGCAGACAAAAAAGATATCGAAAAGGCACCGAAGAGCAAGATGTATAAGAACCGCGTCGCCCTCCCCGACGACATCAAGCAGAAGGTCGTCGACACGATGGAAAACGCCCTCGCGTCCTCGCTCGACATGTACTCGCAGGCCAAGTTCGCCCACTGGAACGTGAAGGGCATGAATTTTTACCAACTCCACTTGGTATTCGACGCGACCGCCAAGGTCATCTTCAAGCAGATCGATCCCATTGCGGAGCGCATCACCCAACTCGGCGGCGTCGCCAACGGCCTCGTCCGTCAGTCGGCAAAGTACTCCTCTATCCCGCCGTATAACAATGAAGCCACTTCCGGTCCGGAGCACCTCACCTCGCTCGCGAACTCGCTCGGCGAATATTGCAAGCTGCTCCGCGACACGTCGGATGCGATCGATGACATCGGCGACGGCCCAACCTCGGACTTCTTCAATCAGTTGATTGTTGACGCTGAAGAAGAGCTCTATTTTCTTGAGTCGC
Source organism: uncultured Granulicella sp. (assembly GCA_964658865.1). GTDB lineage: Bacteria > Acidobacteriota > Terriglobia > Terriglobales > Acidobacteriaceae > Terriglobus. The sequence continues at coordinate 2,086 of CBAAAH010000309.1, read as the reverse complement.
ACCTCGAAGCAGGCGACGTCCAGTAACTCTCCCCTTGCAGTTGATGAACGAAAAGGGTGCGACTTCGGTCGCACCCTTTTTCATGTCACAGAAACGGATGCTTTCGCAGAGCATTTGATGGGTTGTGCGACTTCGCGGAACGGGATACAACGTTCGTACCCCAAAAGAAGCATTACTTTCGGTCTGTTCTTTCCAGACTGGATCCAGCCTCGTACCCATTGCCTTTCTTGAAAGCGAGCCCCATGCGATTCCCCAAGCCACTGGTCCCTGCTCTCTGCGCCCTGCCCCTCGTCGCCACGCTACACGCAGCAGCCGTGACACCGGTCACCACTTCGGTTGCCGCCACCCAGACAGTCGAGTTCAACGTGTACCTGCCGCTGCAAAACCGCGCAGACCTGCAAACCCTGCTGGAGCAGTTGCACACCAGCGGCTCCGCGCAGTACCAGAAGTGGTTGACCCCACAACAGTTTGCCGCGCGCTTCAGCCCGTCGGCTGCCAGTGTCGCCGCCGCGCAAAAAGAACTCGCGGCCATAGGGCTGACGGTCACCGCCGTCTCATCGCAGCACCTGCACGTCACCGGTACGGGTGCGGCCGTGCAACGCGCTTTCGGCACCACGTTGCACAACACGACGATGGCCACCGGCAAAACACGTGTCGTCAGCGAGACGCCGCTCACCGCCTCGGCCGCAAACACGCCCACGCTCAGCGGTCTTGGCGCGATCGTGACCGGCTTTTCCGGCAAGGTGCGCATGCACGCACATTCCGTGCGCCAGGCGTTACCGGCGAACCGTTATTCCACCGCCGGTCCGTACTGGTTCACCGACCTGAAACAGGCGTACGACTGGCCCAGCTACAAGGCCTACACCGGCAAGGGGGTCACCGTCGGCATCCTCATGGCCGGGGATTACCAGCAGTCCGACATGGACCTCTACTTCGCGCATGAGAAGCTGGCCTCGCCCAAATTCAAGGAGGTCAAAGTGCTGGGTGGCGCACCGTTCGACCCCAACGGCGGCTCGTTTGAAACCCACCTCGACCTGCAGCAGAGCGGCGGCATGGCACCCAACGCCACCGTTACCCTTTACAACATCCCCGACCTGTCCGACGACTCCGTCATGGCCGGCCTGTCGCAGATCGTCACGGACAATAAGGCCGACGTGGTCAGCATGTCCTTCGGCGGCCCCGAGCTCTTCTACACCCCGGCCTACAACGACGGCGAAGACTTCACCTACGTCCTGAAGGAAGAGGATGACCTGATGGCGCAGGGCAATGCCCAGGGCATCACGTTCATCGCGTCTTCCGGCGACAGTGGCGCGCTCTCCACACCGCCGCTGCTTTGCTTCACCGAAACCGATCCCACCGCGCCCTGCGGCAGCTTTCAGGCTTCGGCGGAGTTCCCGGCCTCCAGCCCGCACGTCACCGGCGTCGGCGGCACCAACCTTGCCACCACCTACACCGCCACCAATCTCAACAGTAAGTACCTTTATGAGCAGGCCTACGCCGACCCGCTCGCGGTCGACATTTATTACGGCACGGCGGCCACGGGCGGCTACTGGGGTTCGGGTGGCGGCGATAGCGTCGTGTTCAAGAAACCGCTTTTCCAGAAGCTCGTCAAAACCGGCAATGCCAGGTTTCGTACCGTGCCCGACGTCTCCCTCCACATGGGCGGCTGCCCGGGCGGCACGCTCTACTGCAACCCGGATGACAGCGCCGATGTCGAAGCGTTGGGTGGCACCTACGTGGGCGTGATCGGCACCAGCGCTTCCGCCCCAGACTTTGCCGGTCTCACCGCCCTCAACATCGAGCGTTTCGGCACCCGCCTCGGCAACGAAAACTACTACATCTATGGCCTCGCCGCGGCGCAGAACGCTGGCCTTCCGGTTAAGGTCTTTCGCACCGATATCCCCGGCTACAACGGCCTGTACAGCACCGCCACCGGCACCACCTACAATCGGGTGCTGGGCAACGGCACGCTCGACGGCAAAAACTTCCTGCTTGCCCCACTCGTTCCCTCCGCCGGCACCCCGCAAACCCCCACCAACCCATAACGTATCCGGTCGAGTTCTGCACGGCTTAGCCGCCGGGAGTA
>CBAAAH010000308.1:0-3498 GCA_964658865.1 uncultured Granulicella sp. | reverse complement strand
TCGGCGACGCTGCGGCACATGCATCGCGGTTTCGAGGCGGAGCTGTTGCGTCGGCTTCCAGAGGCGATTCTGAATGGCGTTGCCGCCGCGACCACCACGGGCGCGGCGTACGGAACACCGCACAATGAGACGGTTCCCCGTCTGCCGAACACGACGTCGGTCCAGTTTCCCGGCGTGGATTCCGAGGCGCTGGTCATCGCGCTGGACCTGAAAGGCCTGGCGATCAGCGGTGGATCGGCCTGCACCCGCGGCGCGGTGGAGCCGTCACACGTGCTGACGGCGATGGGCCTGTCCGACGCGGAAGCGCGATCGACGGTGCGGATTTCTTTCTCGCGCAGCACCACGCCGGACGAGGTGGCGCTTGCGCTGGACCTGCTGGAATCGACCGTGAAGCATTTGCGATCGCTTGGGTAAACTCCAGTAAAACCTGCGAAAATAGATCTGCATGCAGACCCTTTCGGACAACTCGACCATTGCCGTTGCCATGTCGGGCGGCGTGGATTCCTCGACGGTGGCGGCGCTGCTGAAGTCGCAGGGCGCGAACATTATCGGACTGACGCTGCAGCTTTGGGACCAGCGCCGGTTGGCTGGGCACGAAGGGATGCCCGAGGCCGTGCAGGGCCGCTGCTGCTCCATCGACGATGTATATGACGCGCGACGCGTGGCCGAGCAGCTTGGCATCCCGTACTACGTGGTCAACCAGCAGCGGCAGTTTGAGCAGCACGTGGTGCAGCCGTTCGTGAGCGAGTACCTCGCCGGACGCACGCCGATTCCCTGCACGCTATGCAACAACCACCTCAAGTTCGACCAGCTACTGACCACGGCGCGCGGCATCGGCGCAGAGCGTGTGGCGACCGGTCATTACGCACGCGTGGCCTTTGACGAAGAACGCGGTCGGTGGCTGCTGAAGCGACCGGCCGACGCCGCGAAGGACCAAAGCTACTTCCTGTTCGGCCTGACGCAGGAGCAGTTGAGCCGTACACTGTTTCCGCTGGGGGACATGGTGAAGCCGGCAGTCCGCGCGCTTGCCGTCGACCACGACCTGCGGGTGGCCCACAAGCCGGATTCGCAGGAGATCTGCTTTATTCCGGGTGGCGATTACAAAACATTTCTGACGGCGTATCTGGAAGAACAGGGTCGGGAGATGCCGAATACCGCAGGCGACCTGGTGACGCCGGAGGGCGAAGTCGTGGGTAGTCATGAGGGCATTCACACCTTTACTGTGGGCCAGAAAAAAGGCGTGCAGCAGCGCTTGCACGCGCACCGGAACACGCCGTTTTACGTGCTGGGCATTGAACCCGCGAGCAATCGCGTGGTGGTGGGTGACGAATCGCTGCTGGCCCAGCGCACGGCGACGGTCGATCGTCTGAATTGGATCAGCATCGACGACCTGCATGAGCCCATGCGCGTGCTGGCGAAGATTCGCCACCGGCATGAACCCGCGCCGGCAACGCTGACACCGAAGGGCGACAGCCTTGTCGAATTATCCTTCGACCAGCCGCAGCGTGCCATCACCCCAGGCCAGGCCGCGTTGTTCTTCCAGGATGACTTAGTTGTCGGCGGCGGCTGGCTGCGGTAGAAGCTGAAGGTCTACTCAGCCACCGGCTTCAAGTGCCGGGATAGCCATTTCCGGGATCGAACATGAAGTTAACGTACGGCTTTAGCCGCCGGGACTTTATCTCAGCGAGTCCGCGTTTTCGTTGCCCTTGCGCTGCAAGTGGTCGCTCCAGCCCTGCAGCAGCTTTGGCGTTTTGAGTGTGGAACCGGCGACGGCGACGGTATTGCCGTTGGGCCTGGGCAGCAGGGCCCGGGTCATGAGGCCGGCGACGCCTGCCGCCATCCCCGGAGCCAGGCCGACGATGCGCGCGCCCAGCCATGCCTGTGGCGTGATGGTGATTTCCGCCGCGCCATCGACAGTGGCGTTGTAGATCTGGCGTGCGGCGCTGGTCGACGAAGCCGACGCTCCCGGCAGCATCGCACCCAATGAAAACCAGTCATACTCCGCCTGTGAGTTGCCGCCGAACTTGGCGTTGCCGTGCGATCCGGTGCGCATCAGGCCGGGACATACCGTGGTGACGCGAATGCCGGTGCGGCTCAGTTCCGCGTGCAGGCCCTCGCTGAAACCCACCAGCGCAAACTTGCTGGCGACGTAGGGCAGCATATGCGGCACGGCAATTTTGCCGCCCACCGACGCGATGTTGACGATGTTGCCGTTCCCCTGGCGCTGCAGGTGCGGCAACACGGCCTGGATGGTGTGCAGCGCGCCGAAAAAGTTGACCTGCATGGCCTGTTCAAACGCTGAGAGCGGCTGGTCCTGGAACGGTGCAACATCGATCATGCCCGCACAGTTGATCAATACATCGACGCGGCCATACCGCTCGATCGCCTGCTCGATCAGGTGGGCACAGTCGTCGGGTTTGGTCACGTCGCAGGGGACGATGAGCGCGGTATGCTCGTTTGCGATGGCGCCTTCGCGGTGCAAAGATCCGAGCGCGCTTTGCAATGCTTCAGTGTTACGCGCCGCCAGCACCAGGTGTGCGCCGTTGCGACCGAACTGCCGCGCAATGGCAAGTCCCAGGCCACGGCTGCCGCCGGTTACCACCACGACCTTGCCCCGCATCGCTTCCGCACGACGCCGCGCCGTGTAGATTGCCGCCACCGTCACCGTTGCACCCAGCACGCCAAGCGCGATGGTGCTCTCTTTGCGATACACCCGCGCCTTGTACCGCGCGTACCCCATCGCGGCCTTGCCGCCCAGCTTCAACACTTTGCCGATCATGCGCGATAGGACGCCTTCCCCTCGTGGAACCGTTGTGTGCCCGGCACAATCTGCGCGGCGGGCACAATCAAGATTTGGCCGCACAGGAAAACCGCGCGTTCCGTAGAATGGAGACGCGATGGTGACACGGCGAAAGAAAAGCGGCGCGTACATGATTTCGGCGGTGGCCGAAATGTACGAGATCCACCCCCAGACCCTGCGCCTGTATGAGCGCGAAGGCTTGCTGCGGCCGTCGCGCTCCGACGGCAACACGCGACTGTACACCGAAGGCGATCTGGAGCGGCTCGAATTCATCCTGAACCTGGCGCGCGATCTGGGCGTCAACATTGCCGGCATTGCCATCATTCTGCAGATGCGCGAACGCATGGAGCAGATGAACACGGAGATGCAGGGTTTTGTGGACTACGTGCGCACGGAGATGCTGAGCCGCATGCAGAACGTGTCGCGTGAGGAGTTCGGGCTGGTGCCTGCACCCGGCGCGAAGACTGGGGCGCGCATGACGGTGGTACCGAAAACACCGGCGACACCGCGATTGACGCTGACCGGCGGCAAACCCGCCACGAAAAAGCGTTAACCGTGCCGTCGTTCGACTCGCATAGTCTGGCGCTGCTGGGAAAAGATGTTGCCTGGGTCGGTACGGTCACGTCTGCCATCTACTGCGGCCTGGTGGTGCGCGCCGCGGTACGTTTTGGCCGCCGACGCCGCGCGGCCATCGCCGC
>CBAAAH010000307.1:0-3502 GCA_964658865.1 uncultured Granulicella sp. | reverse complement strand
TAAGCGAACTATCCGGGGGGCGGCGGCGAATCCTCGCTGCCGCCCCAGAAACCTGAACCACCGTAGCGCCTTTTGAGGTCATTGCATCGCATGAAGTTTAACAACGTGGCCCGGATTACCGCCGCCCTGCTCCTTTCGCTCACGGTGTGCCTCGGCTTTACCGCGTGCAGCCGCGACTACACGGTCGGTTTCCTATATGTGCTAGGGACGCGCTCCACCACGACCGACGGCTTCGGCTCCATCGCGGAGTATGGCATCGATTACCAGACGGGTGCGCTGTTGACACTGGCGAGCAGCGGCCAGTCGACCAATGGCCGCAATCCGGTAGGTCTTGCAATCAGCGCGAATCAGAAGAACGTTTACGTCATCAACCACGACGATTCGAACATCGAGGCGCTCACGATCGGCTCGGACGGCAAGCTTTACCCGCAGGCGGTGACGTCCCTGGACGGTGTGTACCCGACGCACATCGCCTTGTCACAGGACGATGCCTACATGTACGTGACCTTCACCTACCGCAAGACCACGGCAACGGCAAACAGCGGGCCTGGTGGGGTCGAGGTGTACAAGATGGGCACCGCGACAAGCGATGGCACCATCGCCATCGGAGCCGCCGTCACGAACGCAGGCGCGAACTATTTCCCCGTTGGCGTTGCACCGGTTTCCGTCGCCGTCGGTCCCAATATTCTGAATGATGGGACGCGCACGGTAAACTCTGCCACCTGCGTCACGACACCGGCGTCATGCACCAGCTACGTCTATGTCATCGACCAGGACCCCACGACCGAGGCGAACCTGCTCGTGTTCAACCGTAATGTCGGCACCGGCGCGCTCACCGTGGTGGGTAGCACCACCATCGGCACCACCCAGTCGACCGGCTATCTGTCGGGCGTTACGGCCAGCGCCGTTGCGGTCGCGCCGCGTGGCGTCTTCGTCTACGTCACCGACAGTGCATCCAACCAGATCATCGCCTACGGCGTGGGTACGGGCGGAGCACTGGCAGCCATCACCACCGGTCCGTTCGCGACGGGCTCCCTGCCGAACAGCATCACCATCGATCCGCGTGGCAGCTTCCTCTACGTCACCAACCAGAACGATAACTCCGTCAGCTCCTACACCATCAACTCCGCCGGCGGCGGCCTCTCTGCCCTGTCGACTGCGACAACGGTGGTTGAAGGAACGCAGCCGAACTGCATCACGATCGAGAATGCGCTCGGCATCTATATGTATGTCAGCAACTTCATCTCGAACACGGTCAGCGGGTTCCAGTTAAACTCAACCACGGGCGCTCTGAGCAAAATTCGGAACTCGCCGTATAGCACAACCGCCACGTCGCCCGGTTGCCTGGCGGCGGTCGCCAACGCATCCCACCCCAGCGCACTGCAGTCCATTCAGTAGCACCACACCATGCATGCCACAAGAGCCCCGCTTCGGCGGGGCTCTTGTAATTTGGGATCTAGCTCCCGGATACCGGTCGCCAAAGGCAAGAGATCTTGCCGTGGGGCACCATGTATGCGCTAGGATCAAGGCACTGTCTTCATCCTTGGTTCCATCGGTCAGAGGTGTTCCCCATGCTCAAATTCTTCAGCGCGGCGCTGCTCGGTGCCGGCCTGCTTGCAACGGCCTCCGCACAACAGATGGTGCTACCCGGCGACGTCGGTTCCGCACCGGTCGCAGTGCCCAAAAAGCCAATCTCGCTCGACCTGACGGCGATCGACAAGTCCGTCGATCCCTGCACGGATTTTTACGCCTATGCCTGCGGCAACTGGCAGAAACAGAATGCCATTCCGGCAGACAAGGCAAGCTGGGGCCGCTTTGCGGAGTTGGGCGAATACAACACCTACTCGCTCTACCAGTTGCTGGAGCAGGCAGCCAACCACCCCACGACGCCGCTGCAGGTAAAGTACGGCAACTACTACGCCGCGTGCATGAACACCACGCTCAGCGACCAGCTTGGCGCCAAGCCGCTGGAGCCTCTGCTCGGCCGCATCGCACGGTTCGGCAACAAGGCCGAACTCGCGGCACTGGTGGGCGAGATCGAGGCAAAGTACGGGCAGGGGCTGTTCTATAACTTCGGCCCCGACGCAGATCAGAAGCAGTCGACCATGAACATTGCGGAGCTGGAGCAGGGCGGCCTGACGTTGCCCGATCGCGACTACTACCTGCAGGACGACGAGCGCATGAAGACCATTCGCGCGAAGTACGTCGATCACATCGTGGCGCTGATGCAACTTGCGGGCGACACGCCAGAGCAGGCGCAGGCCGACGCGAAGAGCGTGATGACGATCGAGACCGCGCTTGCGAAGGGTTCCCTGCCTCGCGTGGATCAGCGTGACCCGGACAACCTGTACCACATCACCACGCTGGCGCAGTTGAAGGCCATGACGCCCGATTACCACTGGCAGGAGTATTTCAATGCCATCGGTGTCACGTTTACCAAGCTGAATGTGAACGAGCCCGGTTTTTTCAGGGCCATGAATGCAGAAGTCGCTTCGGCCAGCATCGCGGACCTGAAGAACTACATGCGCTTCCACGTGGTGCAAGCAAACGCATCCCGCCTCTCCAAGCCGTTCGACGAAGAAAGCTTTAAGTTCACCGCATTGTTGACCGGCCAGCAAAAGCAGGAGCCGCAGTGGCGACGCTGCACCAAGGGTACCGACGCCGCCATGGGCGAAGCTCTGGGCCAGGACTGGGTCGCGAAATATTACCCTGCCGCGGCCAAAGCACAGATGGCCGACCTGATTACGCAACTTGAAGTGGCGCTGGGCGAGGACCTGAAATCTCTGGACTGGATGAGTCCGGCGACCAAGGTGGAAGCGCAGAAAAAACTGGCGTCGTTCCGGCAGAAGATCGGCTATCCCGACACCTGGCGCGACTACAGCACCGTCGTCATCGACCGCAACAATCGTGTGGGCAACGCGCAGCACATCGCCATCTTCGACGATCGCCGCGACATGGCCAAGATCGGCAAGCCGGTCGACGAGAAAGAGTGGGGCATGAGCCCGCCGACCGTCAACGCCTACTACAACCCGTCGCAGAACGACATCAACTTCCCCGCCGGCATTCTGCAGCCGCCGTTCTTCGATCCTTCGGGAGACAAGGCGGTGAACTTCGGCGCCATCGGTGTGGTGATCGGCCACGAAATGACACACGGCTTCGACGACGAGGGTGCGAAATACGATGAGGTCGGCAACGTGCGAAGCTGGTGGACGGCCGAGGACAAGGCCAAATTCGACGCACGCACCGGCTGCGAAGTGGCGGAGTACGGCGCATTCGAACCGGAACCCGGAGCCAAGCTGAACGGCAAGCTGACGCTCGGGGAAAACACCGCGGATAACGGCGGCATGCGCATTGCGTACGACGCCCTGCATAGCGAGATGCAGAAGCCGGGCGCGGTCAAGCCCATGGTAGATGGCTTCACGCCCGACCAGCGCTTCTTCCTGGGCTTTGCACAGGTATGGTGCCAGAACACGCGCGAGCAGATGGCGCGCATGATGGTCAA
>CBAAAH010000306.1:0-3514 GCA_964658865.1 uncultured Granulicella sp. | reverse complement strand
AATAAGGGTCTGATACAGGAAATATTCACTGTTCGGATCGGGATAGCGACCGGTGCGCAGCGGGTTGTTCATGCGCGACCAGCGCTTGAGCTTGGCTGCCCAGCGCGCGGGCATCTCACTCAACACGGCAAGACGCGCGCGCACATCGTCGGCACGCTTGGTGTCGTGCGTGCTCAGCGTCGTCATCGTGCGCGGAAAGGTCGTCTGCATGTGCGCGTTGTACTCGTGGAACTGCTGGATCGAAAGACCGTCGGTGGCCGGGTTCGCACCCACTTCGTTGAGCGATGTGAGCCGGTTGTAATCGTAAAACGCCGTATCTTCCACACCTTTTGCCATGACAGGCGACGTGAACTGCTGGAAGCGCGCCACAAACTCCGCTTCACGCGTCCCGGTGATCTTGAGCGTAAGCACATCGAACATGAACTCCAGCAGGCAGTGATCGATGTCCTGCTTGCGGCGGCGCTTGACGTCTTCGACGGCTTCGCGCAAGTGCGCTCGATCCGTTTCGGTCACTTCATTCTGTTCCGCGACAACATACGTGCGATAAACCTGGAAACATGCCGCGACGTTGCGAATGGCACGGCGAATTTCCGCGCGGGTAAAGTCGCGGAAGTCGCGATTCGCCTCGCAGATGGCAACGAAGAGCGTGGCCAGCCGGTTGACGTCGCTGGCAAGCGTTTCCTTCGAAACATTCGTTTTCTTCTCGAAGGCGATGTCTGGGAAATCTGTCGGCTGGTGCGTAAAGTCGCGATAGATGTCCGTAAGCTGGGCGAGACCGTCGGGCGCCACCAGCACGGCATTGCACACGTTCAGGAAGTCGTAGCCGCTGGTTCCCTCGATCGGCCAGTCGGGTCGCATCCACTCGCCGGACTCCAGAATTTTTTCGGCGACGATGTAGGCATCGGGCGCGCGACGGCGCAATCGTTCCAGATACTGCTTGGGGTCGCGCAGGCCGTCGGGATGATCGATGCGCACACCGTCCAGCACACCTTTCTCCAACCAGTAGAGGATCAGTTCGTGCGTCTCGTCGAACACGTGCTCGCGCTCCATGCGCAGGCCGATCAGCGAGTTCACATCGAAAAACCGTCGATAGCCAAGCTCCTGGTCCGAGGTCTTCCAGTAAGCGAGCCGGTAGTTCTGCGCGTTGAGCAATTCGTCAAGGATATCGGGGCTGGCGTTGATCTCGTCGATGGCCTGGTCGATGGCGCGGCACGTGCCCTGCTCTTCGCTGCACAGGCGTTCCAGCAGCTTGACCAGGACCTGCTTGTCGCGGTGACGGCTCAACTGCACGGCGCGCTCCGTCGACTCCGGCGCGGGCAGGCGAGCGAACGATGCGGCAAGGAAATTCAATTCGTCCGACGGCGCAAGCGCGGCACCCCGACCCAGAGGCCAGGCAATGGAGCGCGGCGCCATGGGGAACGACTGGTCGAAATACTGGACTAGAAATTCATTTCCTTCACGCGCAATTTTGATCTCGCCGCGGCTGAGCGCGCGCCCATATTGATCGCCCAGCACCGGCAGCAGCACCTTGTCGCGCAGTTTCTCTTCGGCACTGTTCCAGTCGACGTCGAAGAACGACGCAAACCTGCTGGATGGCCCATTCTCCAGCACGTCCCACCAAAACCGATTCTCGCGGTGGATCGACATATGGTTCGGCACGATGTCGAGCACCTGGCCGAGGTGCATTTCGCCCAGCTTTTTGGAGAAACGCTCGTGCGCCGCTTCGCCGCCAAGCTCACGGTTGACCCGGTGATGATCGACCACATCGTAGCCGTGCATGGAGCCCGGACTGGCCTGCAGATACGGCGAGCTGTACACATGCGACACGCCCAGGTCACGCAGATAGTCGGCGATCGCGGCTGCATCGTCAAAGGTGAACCCTTTGTGCAGCTGCAACCGGTAGGTCGAGAGTGGTGTACGCGGCATGCGGTATCGAATCGCTCCTAAAAGGTTTAAGGCAACTGGCAGCGGCGCGGACCGTTCCACGCGGGAGAAGAAGCCCTTCTTGAGTGTTCGTCAATATTAGGTGCGAGGCACTTCAGTCAGGTTGCACTCGGCGAATCACTCCTCCGCGCCGATGCACGACAGATGGCCTGTCCACAGGCCATCTAAATCTCCTCCGGTACGAACTTCTGGTGAAGGGGCTTGCCGTTCCATGGGCCGCTGCCGTCGGCAAGCACAATGGCGGTATGCGTAAGGGCGATATGGCTGAGCGCCTGGGGAAAATTGCCGAGCATGCGTTTGTCTTTGGCGTCGTACTCCTCCGAGAGCAGGCCGAGGTCGTTCCGCAGGGCGAGCAGGCGCTCAAAGCATGCCGCGGCATCGTTCCGGCGGCCGGCGAGATGCAGGCATGAGGCATACCAGAACGAGCAGGCAAGAAACGCACCTTCGCTGCCGGCAAGGCCGTCGCCGCCACCGGCAGTGTCGTAGCGAATGACGAGGCCATCGGGCATCAGGCGATCCTCCACGGCCTTGATGGTGCCCAGCACACGCGGATCGTCTCCGGGCAGAAAACCAATCAGCGGAATGCGCAGGGACGAGGCGTCAATGCTCTTCGAACCGTAGCTCTGCACAAAGCTGTTCAGCTTTTTGTCGAAGCCTTTTTCCAGTAGTTCTTCGCGCACCGCATCGCGTTCCGTGCGCCAGCGATCCACACGTACAGTCTGCTCTGCCGTTTGGCGTTGTGGATGCTCGTCATAGGATTGGATGGCGCGGTCGAAGGCGAGCCAAACCTCCAGTTTGCTGTGGGTAAAGTGCTTGCGGCCGCCACGCACCTCCCAGATGCCGTTGTCCGGTTCGCGCCAGATGGTCGCCAGATAATCCAGCAAGCTGCTGACGAGTGCACGGACGGAGTCGTTCCACATGTCGTCGTCATCCACCGGTGTGCGGCTAAGCGCCGTGACGATTTCTCCAAAAATATCGAGTTGCAACTGATCGCTGGCGCCGTTGCCTACGTTCACCGGCTTGCTGTTTTCGTAGCCGGGCAGCCAGTCGACCTTCCATTCGTTCAATAGGCGTTCCCCGTTCAAGCCGTAGACGGCGCGCAACTGGTTGGGTGCCCCGGACGCCGCGCGCAGCAGCCATCCGCGCCATGCCAGCGCCTCGTCGGTGTAGCCGGCGTAGAGCAGCGTCAGCAGCGTCCACGACGTATCCCGCAGCCAACAGTAGCGGTAATCCCAGTTGCGTTCCCCACCGATCTGTTCCGGCAGGCTGGCGGTGGGCGCGGCGACCAGGCCGCCGCTCGGCTTGTACGTAAGCGCCTTGAGCGTGATGAGCGACCGCTTCACCTGCGCCGCATAGCGGCCCTTGTAGCTGCACCGGCCCGACCATTCGGACCAGAATTTCTCCGTGTCGGCGAGACAGGCCCGTGCATCGATCGGTGCGGGAATGTCGAGATGGCTGGCCAGATGCGTCAGCACGAACGGGACGGTCTCGCCTTCCGCGACGGTGAAGTTCGCCCGCGTCTTCATGTCGACGCCGCGCAGCTCGACCGGGGTCCGCAGGACCACCATGT
>CBAAAH010000305.1:0-3523 GCA_964658865.1 uncultured Granulicella sp. | reverse complement strand
AGACGACGTCCATCAGGAACAGGCCCTGTGGCGGTGCGGTCGGTCCGGCGGCGCGACGGTCGCGTGCCTGCAGAACGGCGGGGAACGAATCGGGTGCACGTCGGCCTGCGCCGACCTCCACCAGCATGCCCACGAGGTTTCGCACCATGTGGTGCAGGAATCCGCTGCCCGTCACACGGTAGAGAAGCAGGTCCCCCTGCTGTTCCCACGCAGAGGTAAAAATCGTGCGGATGTTGGAACGGGGAGCTTCACCGTTTGCACTGCGCGTGCCGCGATCGGGATCGCGCGCGGCAAACGAGGAGAAATCGTGCGTGCCGACCACGGTCGTTGCCGCCACCTGCATGGCCGGCAGCGAGAGTGCGATGGGGCAGTCCCAGACGTAGCGCGATCGCCATGGCGGCAGAACACGTTCCGGCAGGTTGTTGGGCGGCAGGCCGCGACTTGGAAACACGCGGTACTCGTAGGTTTTTTCCACCACATTGGTGCGCGCGTGAAAACCCGGAAGAATCTCTGCCTGCAGGATTCGGATCGCCGCGGGAAGGCGCCGGTTGAGTGCCGGTGCCAAGCGTTGCGGCGGAATGTTTGCGGCGAGATCGAGCGAGACCGCCTGACCCTCGGCATGCACGCCCGTGTCGGTTCGGCCGGAGCCCTGGGGAAGTACGCGTTCGCCGGTCACCTCAAAGATTGCGCGTGAGAGTTCACCCTGCACGGTGCGCAATCCAGGCTGTACCTGCCATCCGTGAAAATCGGTACCGTCATAGGCCAGTATCAGCTTCCACGCTTTTACCGGGCATGTTGCGTTGGCATCGCCTGGCTCTGCAGGCCGCGTATTTCGGGCGCGGAAAGACGATGCTTTCCTCTCCGCATGGCTCCCGTCCCCGTCCTTCACCGCCTGGTTCGTCATGGGCCGGCGTCCTGTATCGCCTGATTTCGACGGTAGCATGCGGAAAGACCCTGACTCTCCGGCAACGCTTCGCTATACTGGGCGCGACCCAGACCACGGAACCGGAGATGCATTTGGATGGACGAAATTCCGCATCGCGCACCGGTTGCTCCGCATCAGGAACAGGTATCCGCCCCGGTGAACCATGTGCACCGTAAACCCAACAGGGAACTGAGTCTCCCGTCCGTGCGTATTCGTCTGGTACAAGGAACTCTTTCACCACAAGAACCAAATGCTTTGCAGCCCGTACGCGGGGTGTCGGCCAAGAGAGGTAACGTGAAATCAGGCAGGTTGCAGGGAGCCACAAGCGTCGCTCTGCTGCTTACGAGTTCGTTGGCATCGACCGCAGGCACCGTTGCGCAGGCGGGTCTTCCGGCAACGCAAACCGGGGCACCACAGGCCGGAACGGTACAAACCGGTGCGACGCAATCGAACCCAACCGCACCCGCCGCACCCGCGCCCGAGCAGCTCGATACCACCGGGCGTCCCGGCATTCCGCAGGCACCCACGCCTGTGTCGGTGGGGCCGCTGTACCTGCGTGAAACCGGCAAGGACTACACACATCTCAAGGGCTACTTCGACAAGGGCTTCATCCCCCGGCCGTTTGCGCCCTACACCGCGACGGACTACCAGGCGCCACGGCTCACGAACACGCCGCGCATCAATGATCTGTTGCGCGACGGCAAGATTTACCTGAGCCTGTCCGACGCGATTCTGCTGGCGTTGGAGAATAACTACGACATCGAGATCGCGCGCGTGAATCTCGATATCGCGGACACGGATATTCTGCGTGCCAAGGCCGGCAGCACCCTGCGCGGTGTGAGCACCGGCCTTGTGGAGAACACGCTTGGAGGCACCAGCACCACGGTGACCGGCGGCGGTGGCCCAGGCGGCACCAGCACCGGCTCCGGCAGCTCCGGCACCGGTGCCAGCGGCCTTGTACTCAGTACCAACGGCGGCGGTCCCACGCCGCTGAGCCGCGACGGTGTGTTGACCGGCACGGTGCAGTACGAGCAGGCCACGACTCCCGGCGGCTCCGGCTTCGGCAGTTCCAGTTCCAGCACTGGAACGACAACCGGCACCACCACGACGAACCTGTTCAACTCGAATCCGACGCAGACGAATACCGGCAGTTACAACTTTCAGTACCTGCAGGGTTTTGCGACTGGCACCAGCCTGAATGTCTCGTTCACCAACTCGCGGGTGACCTCAAACTCTACGTCGGTGTCCTACAGTCCGCAGCTTTCTTCGTCATTCAAGGCGACGGCCACGCAGCAGTTGCTGCAGGGCTTCGGGCCCGGCATTCAGAGCCGCTTTATTCTGCAGGCGAAAAACGACCGCCGCATTGCGGATTCGGCGTTCCGTCAGCAGTTGATTTATACCGTTACCCAGGTGGAGAGCATTTATTGGAACCTAGTGAGCGCGTATGAGGACGTCCAGGCCAAGCAGCGCGCGCTTGTGCAATCGACCCAGCTTGCGAACGACAACCGCCGCCAGTTGCAGATCGGCACGCTTGCGCCGCTGGACGTGGTGAACTCCGACCAGGCCGTCTCCACGGATCGCCAGTCCCTCACCACCTCCGAGTCCAACCTGGAATACCAGCAACTCCTCATGAAGCAGGCCATTGTGCGCGATCTGAACGACCCGCAGCTTTCCGCTGCACCGGTCGTTCCGACGGAACGTGTTTCGCTGGACAGGCTGGCCGAAGAGGATATGCCGGTGGAGCAACTCGTAAAGCTGGCCTACACCAACAATCCGTCGATCGAGCAGGCAGTGCTCAACATGGAGAACAACAAGATCACCATCCGCGCGGAAAAGAATGGTCTATTGCCGCAGATCAATGCGTATGCCTTCTACGGCGGCTCTGGCATCGCGGGCGCACCGAACGCGAACTCCATCGTCTGTAGCAGCAACCCGACCACGGCGAACTGCGGACTGCAGACTGGCGGGTACGGCACGGCGTTTGGGAACAGTTTCAATAACTCCGCGCCGGACAAGGGTGTAGGCGTGACGTTGAACGTCATCATTCGGAACCGCACGGCGCAGGCCGACCAGGCGCGTTCGCAGATGGAATATCGTCAGGCCCAGATGCGCTTGCAGCAGATTTACACGCAGACGCGCATCCAGGTGGTGAACCAGCAGTACGCCTTGACCAACGACCGCGCCTCGTATGTAGCGGCGCAGGCCGCGCGCGACTACCAGGCGCAGGCGCTGGACGCCGAACGCAAGAAATACCGCTTGGGAGCGTCCACCACGGCGCTTGTGCTGACGCAGGAACGTAGCCTAGCGACGGCGGAAAACACGCTTATCTCCGCAACGGCGGCGTACGCGAAAGACCGTTCGGCCCTGCTGCAACTGCTGTCGAACACGCTGGACCGCTACGGCATCAGCATCGAACAGGCCGTGACCGGTTCCATCAGCACCGCACCCAGCATTCCGGGCCTGACCGCGGAGTGGTGGGAGGCCGATGGGCTGGTGTTTCGGCACGAGGCCGGCGGCAGCGGTCCGGAAATCTGCGGCCATCACCACCCGAAGGCAAGCGTCGCCACCCGCGCCACCACGATCACCCGGCCTTGTTTC
>CBAAAH010000304.1:0-3568 GCA_964658865.1 uncultured Granulicella sp. | reverse complement strand
TCTACGCGTCCGGCTACTACGGTTATTGACGCTCTGCTAGCAAGACAACAGCGGGTCGCCCCATGTCTCGCGGTTGAGACATGGGGTTTACTCCGCGGGAAATACCGGCAGGGTAGCTAAACCGCCGCGCCCTGCTCCTCCAACTGCGTCGAAAGCTCTTCCCACTCCCGCATCAATAGCTCGTGCTGGCGTCGAATGTCTGCAAGCGCGGCAGACTGCTTCTGCGACTCTTCCGCGCTGGTAAAGTTTCCCATCGCCGTTTCCAGAGCGGTCATCCGGTCCTCCATCCGCGGCATCTCGTCCTCGGCGAATCGCACGCGCTCCTGCATCTGCTTCAGCTTCAGTGGATTCACCTTCTTCGCGGAGGAAACGGCAGCCATCGGCGCGGCAACGACCGGCACCTCCACCGCAGGTAGGCGCATGCCCTGCATCTCCTTCGCCGCCGCCTGCACCTTCTCCGGGCCGCCGCCCTTGCGCCACAGGTAATCCTCGTAATTGCCCGGAAACACCTGCACGCCGCCGTGCTCGCACTCGAACACCCGCGTCGCCAGGCCATCGATGAAGTACCGGTCGTGCGACACAAACAGCACCGTGCCGGTGAATGCGCGAATCGCCTCCAGCAGCACGTCCTTCGCGCGCAGATCCAGGTGGTTTGTCGGCTCGTCCAGCAGGATAAAGTTGGCCGGCGAGACGAGCATGCGGGCCAGCGCATACCGGTTGCGTTCGCCGCCGCTCAGCACGCCCAGCGTCTTGAAGACGTCGTCTCCGTTGAACAGGAAGGCACCCAGCAGGTTCCGCAACTCGACCGAAGGCACCTTCGGCGCTGCGGACGAGATGTCGTCCAGCATCTTCGCGCTGCCGTCCAGCACTTTGTACTGATCCTGCGCAAAGTAGTCCGCCAGCACGTTGTGGCCGTAGCGCACGGTCCCGGTCGTCGGCTTTTCCAGGTCCGCCAGCATGCGGATCAGCGTGGATTTACCCGCACCGTTCGGCCCCACCAGCGCAATGCGATCGCCGCGCTCGATGGTGAAGTTCACGTTCGTCAGAATCTGCTTTGGGTCGTACCGCTTCGACAGCCCCGTGACCTCGCATACCGTTCGCCCGCTCGATGGCGGTTGCGGAAAACTGAAATGGATCGTCTCCTCGTCCTCCGGCACTTCGATTCGCTCGATCTTGTCCAGTTCCTTCACCCGGCTCTGCACCTGTTTCGCCTTCGTGGCCTGGTAGCGGAAGCGGGTGATGAACGCCTCTAACTGCTCGATCCGGTCGCGCTGGCTTTTGTAATCGCTGGCAAGCTGCTCGCGCCGCGCGGTCTTCTGCGTCACGTACTTCTCATAGCCGCCGGTATAAAACCAAGCCCGCTTGTTCCACACTTCGACAATTTTCGACACCGTCACGTCCAGAAAATACCGGTCGTGCGAGATCAAAATAAACGCCCGCGGATAGCTCCGCAGATACTCTTCCAGCCAGTTGCGCGACTCCAGATCCAGATGGTTCGTCGGCTCGTCCAGCAGCAGCAAGCTTGGCTTTTGCAACAGCAGCTTGGCCAACGCAATGCGCATTTGCCAACCGCCGCTGAACTCCTCCGTTTGACGATCCCAGTCCTCGCGCGCGAACCCCAGCCCACCCAGCACCGCGCCCACCTGCGAATCGAGCGAGTACATGTCCTGCACCATCAGGGCGTCGCTCAACTCGCTGTAGCGGTCGGCGATCGTCTCGTACTCGGCAGATGCGGGATCGACCGTCGCAAACTGGTCGCCCAGCGATTCCATCTCCGCCTGCATCGCGTGCAACTCGGCAAAGACGGAAAGGCATTCCTCGAACACGGTCTTGCCGCGCATCGTCAGACCGTCCTGCGGCAGGTAGCCGATGGTCAGCCCCTTCGACCGGTTCAGCTTGCCGCCGTCCAGCGCCTCGACGCCCGCCAGCACCTTCAGCAGCGTCGACTTACCGGTGCCGTTACCGCCGACAAGCCCCGTCCGCTCGTCCGGCGTAATCAGCCAATTCGCCTGCTCAAACAGCAGCTTGTGCCCAAACCGCTTCGCCCCATCTGCCAAATGCAACATGGCTCTATTTTCGCATCTCGGATTTGTTCAGTAGCTTTACCCGACGGGAGAGAAACCGAAGCCTGCAACATCGAGGCTTTAGCTGCCGACATAGGAAATCAAGCAACAAGTGCCGCGGCTTTAACCGCCGAGATTGAACCTACGACAAACCAACCCGCCGCCCTAAATTCGACGTAAACACGTTGTTCGGGTCGTATTTCTTCTTCACCGCCAGCCACCGGTCCACCGCAGGGTACATGGCACGGAATGTCGCCGCGTCAATGTACGAGTCCTTGCCCAGGTAAATCCGGCCGCCCGCGTCCAGCACCATCTGGTCCAGCCGCCGCGTCAACTCCGCCGTGCCCTCGCGCACGGGAAAATCGATGGCAAAGGTATACCCCTCCTGCGGAAACGACAGTGTGCCGCCGCTTTCCTTGCCCATGCGCTTCAGCACGTTCAGGAACGGTAATTGGCCCGAAGACAGGATCGTTGTCAGAATCCTGTGCATCTGCGCTTCGCCGTTGTCGAACGGAATGACAAACTGGTACTGCGTAAAGCCGCGCCGGCCGTACCCGCGATTCCAATCGGCGATCTTGTCCAGCGGGTAGAAGAATGCTTCGTAGTGGCCGATGGGTGTCGCCGCCGCCTGGATGCGCTGGATCACCGCGTTCACTACGCGAATGCTCAGCGGGTTGAGCGAAAACTCCGGCAGATCCATCGGGATCGTCACCTTCGGCGGCCCCGAGACCAGCAGGGGATTCGCTCGCAGTTTTTCCGACAAATCCGAAATCTTCGCATGGTCGCCGACGACCAGCACACCGCGCCCCAAATCAGCGCCGGAAGCCATCACATCCAGCGTCGCGACGCTGTACGGAAACCCGGCATCATGCTCCTCCAAAGCGTCCAGCATCTCGCGCAGGTTCCGTGCCTTCACCGGCTTCTGGATAAAGTACGTCGTCTCGATCCTGCGCAACTGGATCGTCGCCGTCAGGATCACCCCCAGCAGGCCCATGCCGCCGAACGTCGCCCAGAACAGGTCGGCGTTTTCCTCACGGCTCGCCGTCACCACGTCGCCGCTGGCCAGCAGAACCGTGATGCTGTACACGCAGTTGCTGAACGTGCCCTGTGCGTGGTGCGCCTTGCCGTGAATGTCGTTGGCGATGCACCCGGCCACCGTAACGAACTTCGTGCCCGGCGTGATCATCGGGAACCAGCCTTTGCCGGCAAACGTGTCGATCACGCTTTCCAGGCTCGCGCCGCCCTCGCACGTCAGAATGCCGGTTTCATTGTCGAAGTGCAGCAGCCGGTCCATGCGCGTGGTGCCGATCACCTGACGCTCGGTATTGATGGCGCAGTCGCCGTAGCTGCGGCCCAGGCCGCGCGCCACCGTTCCACCGGCGTGATCCACAATGCCCGCGACATCGCTGGTCGCCGTCGGTTCGGTCAGCAGGCACTCGGCGCGCAGGTTCGCACCCCAGCCCGCAAGTGTCGTCCTGGTTCCTACCGTCGTTTCCGTCGTCGTT
>CBAAAH010000303.1:0-3574 GCA_964658865.1 uncultured Granulicella sp. | reverse complement strand
TTTGTATAAGTTGTGGCCGGAGCGAGCCGGACGCGCACGTCCTGGTGGGCCGCGGAGTAAGTAGCGGACTCGATCTGTCCCTCATCCAGCCTTACCCAAAGGCCCAGCGGCGCGATGAAGAGCTTTGCGCGAGACGCATCCAGCGGTTTGATTTCGACGTCACTGCCGTGCTCGGTCACGGCACCGCCGAAGCCCAGCCATCCGAACCTTGGGTCCTGTACCAGGTACGCTCCCGTATTCATCGCGAACCCGAAGAAGTTCGGTCCATAATCGCCGGTGTAGGGGTCCGGCGCCATGCGGTCGGGGAAGGAATGGAAAGCGGCGGAAGCAAAGCCCTTGGCGTCGACATTTGAAATTGCGCCCATCGTGCCGCCATATCCTGCCCGCAGAACGTACAGATCTTCAGGATGCGCGCGGTAGAAGTCCAGCAACGGGATCGAGTTCAGACCTGAGCCGTAATGGTGAAGCTGGCGCTCGATGCGCGGGTACTTGCCGCCGTACAGGAAGTCCCAGAACCGGCGCGCGCTGCCGTTGTAGCCCCAGGAAGGCTCGACCGGGGTATACGCCAGAATCGCGTTCAGGGTGACGTCGGCCTTCTGTTGCATGCCGAAATACCGGGACCATGCGTAGACCTCTTCCTGGCCCGTGGAGTCCCAGGGCATCTCACTGCCGAAGGGATAGGCCTCGGTCTGCCAGTGCTCCGCACGTTCGCGCATGAACGCTTCCAGCGTCGCTGCCTTGTCCGTCCAGCCCTCCTGCTTGACGTCCTGCAGCAGTTGCACGAAGACTGTTCCTTCCATGAGACCGAACTGCGTGTAGTACGGAGCCAGTGTCTCCATCGCCATGGTGGTCTGGTAGGCCTGGTCCAGATACCATTGCCACGGCCGCTGCGTCGCCAAGCCGTGGCTGTTGCGCGCAACGTGGTATAGCGACCAGTACGCCGCCACAACGTGCGGGTAATTGTAGGTGCGACCCAGGTCGGCGGCATCCTTCCTGTTCCAGCTCGTCCACGTTTTCCAGTTCACCCCGGGGTCATAGGTGCCCGCCGGCATCGTGGCCGGGTCGTAAAAGAACAGGCTCTTCTGCACGCCGTACCGCTGCGGTCCTTCGCTTACCTGCAGGTTCCCCCACAACGTTGTATGGACGAAACGCTCCAGTTTGGCGACTTCCTGTGGGTCTGGCTGCAGGTATTGCTTCATCGCCGCTTCCAGGTAAGATCCTGCGCCGGCCTCATCGCTCAGGCCGGCAATCCAGACGCGTGGTTCCTGCGAGACCATCGCGCCGACCGAGTCGTCGTAGCTGATGATCGAAGGCGACCGCTTAAAGGGATCATCCTTCACGTCGAACCACTGTTGGTGAAAAAGGAAGTGACCCATGTCGGCAACGGTTTGCACCTCCGGTTTGATCGTGCGGTAGGCAATGCTTTGCACCGTTCCATCCACATATTCCACCCGCAGCCGCGACCGGCCGAAGGTGGATCCGCGCAGCGTATAGGCATGCCAAGCCTTGTCCGGAGCAGGGCCATCGTCATGAATTTGCAGCGCACCCGCAGGTTCGCTCGCGATGGACCGCACGGGCGAACCGTACTGCAGAAACAGCCGGCCTGCGGTGTCCTGCGGCAGCACGTAGCCGGGGATGCCGACGGCTACCGGCCGTCCGTTGGCCGCGAGTGTGTGTTCTATCTCTCGAACGCTGGGTGCGACCACCATTCGTAGTCCATACGTAACCCGTTCTCCCGGTTGCAGCGCTCGTTCTGTCGCCGGGTTCCACTCCTCCGGAGTGCTTCCCGAGGTGCGCTTCCAATCTGTGTCGGCAAAGCCGGCGGAGTGAACCATCCAGTCGAACGATCCCTCATACGTCATGCCGCGGCGCGTGGGGTCATTCAGTAGTCTGCCCGATCCGTCCGCAGTCCGCGCATCCAGAATCGGTTTCCACGCCTCCATCGGCGTGTTCGCGTCCGGTAACACCACCACCACGGGCCCGGTTCCCGTCAGCCGAACGACCTGCACGTATCCGGCGTTCTGGCCGATGTAGGGGTCGTAAAAGCTGCACGTGGTGTATGCCTGCTCCAGGGTGCGGTCGTTCATGTTGTTGTTGAAGACCATCGGGATGCCGATGCCGCCCATGTGCACCACCTTCGTGCCACGATTCTGGAGCGTGTAGGTCAGGTGCAGACCCTGTGCGGTCACCTGCCACGACCGTGTCACGGACACGGGAAGATCGGCGGGTAAGGTTGGAGACAGGTCCGCGATGAAGTGGGTGCCGTCCTGCTGCAACACATGCACGGGTTCCCGGTGAAACGCGGTGGAGGCATCGGTCCAGGCGGTCTCGCCCTCCGTCCGCAACCGTAGATCCAGATCGCCCAGGTGGTAAAAGGTGTCCAAGGAACGCTCTTTCAGGCGATCGCCGGGCGTGTAATCGAAGGACGCATCTTCACTCGTACTAAGGCGAGCCGCAGTGCCCGAGGAGCGGACCAAGTCCAGTGACAGCGGTCCACCGCGAAGCTGCACCGTGCCCTGGTTCAGCATCGGTCCGGGACCAGTCGCGGCAGATGTTTGCGCTAGGGGCATCGCCTGCGGAAGCAGAAAAGCGCAGAGGAGAGGAAGAGCGTTCTTGCGTAGGAACATGGGCAACCCGGATCGTGCAGAGGATGAGTTATCGATGGTCGAGCAGGAGGACGAAAATCGGCATACGGAAAGCGAGACGCATGAAACGATCGGCTTGAACGTACGGTTTACCAAAGTGCCAGCCCCACGCAGGGCGCTGGCTGGCACTCCGTTCAGGATGCGCTCAGGATTGAAACGTGCCGTTCCAGAGCCGGCGGATGCCGGCGGGGTTGTCATCCTGAAGCTCTTGCGGAAGTGCGAATTGCGGCATGCCCTGATAGGCCACCGGCCGGGCGAAACGAAGAATCGCCAGGCCGCCGACAGAGGTAGACCGCGCATCGGAGGTGGCTGGGTACGGGCCGCCGTGCACCATGGCATGGTTTACCTCAACGCCAGTGGGGAAGGCATTGCAAATCACGCGGCCGACCTTTGTTTCCAGAATGCGCAGTAGCTCCCCGTGTTGCTGCAAATCCTCCTCTGTCGCCAGCAGGGTCGCCGTCAGATGCCCCTGCAGCGACTTTGCCGCTTCCAGCATCTGGGCTTTGCCGCTGCAATGAACCAATAGCGTCACCGGCCCGAAGACCTCTTCCGTGAGGTGCTGGTTCTTCAACAGGTCGCCCGCCGTAATCTCGAGCAAAGCTCCCTGCGCTGAAAATCCATCCGCCGCCGCTGCTCCCTGCGCGGTAGCCAGGGATTTTCGCTGATCCAGCGCGACTTGGAACGTGTCGGCGATGCCCTTCGTCAGTAGGTGGAACGCCGGGCTTTGCCGCACGCCGCGCCGCAACGTTTCCGCGAATGCCTGCCCATGCCGCTCTTCCACAAACACCAGCCCGGGCTTGGTGCAGAACTGGCCGCCGCCCAGCGTAAACGATTGATGCAGCGCCGCGGCAAGGGCGTCCGCCTGTGTTTGCAGCGCGCCCGGCAGGATGAAGACCGGATTGGTACTCCCCATCTCCGCATAGACAGGG
>CBAAAH010000302.1:0-3605 GCA_964658865.1 uncultured Granulicella sp. | reverse complement strand
TCCTCCGCTTTCAGATAGCCCTTGCTCATGCCAGTCGGTGTTACAAGCAGGCGCTCCTCGTCCAGCCGGACTGACAGATTCCCGGAGGTTCCGGGCGTAAACCCGAGACGCGCGAGAGATCGGCTGAATTGCACAAGTTCGCGCCGTAATCGCTTTTCCTGATTGCAATACTGTTCGGTCAAGGACTACTCCTCTCTCTTAGCTTTGAAGAATGGTGAATGGAGCAGGCTCGGGCTGTTTCACGGCCTTTGGTGAAAAGGCGCTTCGCAGCTTTCGAAATGTCTTGCCAAAGCGATCCGAGGTTCGTAAGGGACATCCCTTCGTGATCTCGATAGATAGCGGGGAGACGCGGCCCGCCAGAATCGTGGCCCAGGCATAAAGTACTTCAGATGTTTGCATTGTCTCTCCATCGGTCGGCGCAATGAAGGCCGACCTAGTTCTTGCAAGGCAAAGAGCTCTCGCGAAGAGCCGCACCGTCAAACAATCATGGAGAGGATCAGATTTGGAGAGGCAGGTTGTACAGCCCTTGTGCAGGGCACAAGGCTGGTTCTGCAGTCGATGCACAGCGGAAACCACAAAACGAAACATGGGCCATCAGGTCGCCCCTATGCCACACGCGGCAGAACCATCTTCTAAGCGACAGAAGAATGGCCACCCCATGCCTGGCCATGGATGCGAGTAGGAGTACGAGGCACAGCATCGTAATGACGGCGAGAAGGCTTAGCTCCATATCCGGACGACCATTGGCGAAGCCATCAAAAGTCCAGTACCGCTCAGTCCATGGCATGACCAGGAGAATTAGCGCCGCGAGGAGAACAAGAAAATGGCCGATCCACGCGCAAAGCCGCCACACACCGTCTCTCTTTGCATTCGCTCGATGACGATCTTCCCGCAAACGGCCTCGCAATCAAGATCGATTTTACTCCGCGGAATCTGCGATTCAGCGTACAGGGGAGAGGACAAGCGACTCCATGCCCGATAAACTCCCCCTGAATCCCTGTTGCTGCGCTTACTGCATGCGCATCGATTGTGCTCGTTCTATCGTCGCCTATGGGGCGGGGGATCGTTGAAAGATGGTAGGCACGAGGAGACTCGAACTCCTGACCTCTACCGTGTCAAGGTAGCGCTCTAACCAACTGAGCTACGCGCCTGCGTGGGGTGGTGCTTCACATTGCTCTGTAGGGCAACGGCACTGCTCGAAACCGCAGTGGACTCCCTCTAGTGTACGGCCTGTGGGTACTGCCGGGCAAGCGCGAATGAAATGCCGTGCTGTCCTTTCCGGCTGCCTGGTATGCGTTTGCGTCCTGTGGGTGTGTTTGACGCGGCACGCAGTATGCTTCGGCCATGCTTCTTCTTCGGTGCGTCTCCTCTCGCTTGCGTTGTGTTGTTGCCGGGTGCGCCGGCCGGAAAATTTCAGGCGTTGCAGGTTGCCGCCGCTGTGTCTTGGGTCGCCTGTGCGTGATGCTTGCGCTATTCCCCGCATGCCTGACTCCAAACGCGCGGGCCCAGGGATTCACGGTGCGGCAGGCACTCTCCGCGCCCTTTAGCAATGGGCTTACGGCATCGCCGGCAAAGGCCCGCGTGGCCTGGGTGACCGATGCCGAAGGCCGCCGTGACGTGTGGGTCGCCAGCCCGCATGAGACTGCCCGGCAGATTACGCATACGGCCGAAGACGACGGCCAGGACATCGACGGCCTTGCCTGGTCCAGCGACGGCGAGCAGCTTGCCTGGGCGCGTGGTACCGGTGCACAGGGAGCGGAACATCCCGTGGCGAACCCGGCGGAATTGCCCGGGCAGGTGCGCCAGGTTGTGGTCGTCGCCGACCTGAGAACGGGGAGCGTGCGCGTTCTCGCCGAAGGACATGCGCCGCTGTTCTCCCGCGACGGCCGCACGCTTTATTTTCTGCGCCATGGCAGCGTGTGGATTGCACCGCTGCAGGACAACGCGAGTTCATCGACGTCTGCAGGCACCCAGGCGAGGGATGCTGAAACGCAAAAGGGCGATCTCTCCGTTGACGGCGCGATCCGTACCTCGACCGATCGCGAGACAGCACATCGCGAGGATGCCGATGACCACCGTACCGGTGCGCGGCAGCTCCTGTTCGTGCGCGGCACGGCCAGCGGCTTGCGGCTTTCGCCCGATGGCCTGCGGCTGCTGTTCGTTTCCAACCGCGGCGACCATAGCTTTATCGCCGTATATACGCTGGCTGCGGGTACGCTGCGGTGGATGGACCCAGGCGTGGGCATGGACCACGACGCGGTCTGGTCGCCGGACGGCCGCAGGATCGCGTTCGTGCGCGAGGTGCCCATCGTCTCGCCCATCGCGGACCGCTGGATGCGCGAGGGTGCGCCATGGGCCATCCGCATTGCCGATGCGGCAACCGGGCAGGGCAGCGAACGGTGGCGCGCCGACGTGGGTGCAGGATCGCTGTTCCACGGCGTGGCCGCAGCCGACCAGATCTTCTGGACCGGTGAGGACCGCTTGATTTTTCCATGGGAAAAAGATGGCTGGACGCGGTTGTATACCGTCGCGGCCAATGGAGAGGGCACGGCACAATTGCTGACGCCTGGCGACTTTGAGGTGGACGGTCTGGCCGTGCGGGGCACCACCGTCGTCTGGAGCGGCAATCGTGCCACGGACGACCCGACCGACGTCGACCGGCGTCATCTCGAATCCGTACAGCTTGCCGATGCGTCACGGGTGATCCGCCTCACCGGCAAGCAGGGCATCGAAACCGAACCGGCCCTGCTGAGCGATGGGACGGTCGCCCTGATGCATGGCGACGCGCACCACCCGCTCGTGCCAGTCGTACTTGCAAAGCATGGCAGGTTGCAGGAGCTGGCGCCGGCATTGATTTCCGCATCGTTTCCGGCGGCGCAATTCGTTACGCCGCGACCGGTCGTTTTTCCTGCGGCCGATGGCATGCCGATTCACGGCCAGCTTTTTCTGCCGCCCGGCGTAACGTCCGGCAAGCGGCTGCCGGCGGTCGTCTTCTTCCACGGCGGGTCACGGCGGCAAATGCTGCTCGGATTCCATCCCATGCAGTACTACGCGCAGACCTACGAGTTCAACCAATACCTGGCCAGCCGCGGCTTCATCGTGCTGAGCTTGAACTACCGCAGCGGTACCGGTTATGGCCTGAACTTTCGCCAGGCACTGAACTACGGCGCGAACGGCGCCAGCGAGTACAACGACGTAGTGGGCGCGGCGAAGTACCTGGCGACCCGCGACGATGTGGATGCACGCCGCATCGGTGCGTGGGGCGGAAGTTACGGCGGCTACCTGACGGCGCTCGCGCTTGCCCGGTCCAGCGATCTGTACGCCGCCGGTGTGGACCTGCACGGCGTGCACGACTGGTCGCTGGAACTGGACCTGTGGAAGCCGACGGACGAGCCCGGCGTGATCATCGTTCCCTACCGCTCGCCTAATAGCTCTGCGAGGCTTTTCCCTCCCATTCTGATCCTCCTGGTGGGCTTGCTCTTCCTCGTCTACCGGTCGCACACGCCCGATTGGCGAGGGCTCTCCGCACTCTTCGAGGTCAGGGCGAAGGCGAGCCCAGAATCGCTTCCCGCCGTCGCCGGGCCGTTGTTGGCGGAGAACGCCGA
>CBAAAH010000301.1:0-3631 GCA_964658865.1 uncultured Granulicella sp. | reverse complement strand
TCCGGCGGCCATACCGTACTTGCCGTACAACTGGCACAAGCGCCCGGATCGTGGGAGGCGCGGCAGGATGGCGCAAGCATGCAGGACCGACTGCTGGCACGGCTGATGGTCGGCAAGGCGCCGGTACAACTCGCCGTAAAGCCGGACGGCGGTGAGATTTTCGTCTCTAACTTCGGCTCCAACTCCTTCAGCGAGATCAGTACCTGGACCAACGATGTTGGCGGCACCTATAAGATCGGCACGCAACCGGTGCACGGCGCGGTCAGCGGTGACAACGGCACGCTTTGGGTGTCGAATTTCGGCGCGGATTCGCTTAGCCTGTACTCCATCGACGACGGTCGCATCGCCGGTAGCGTGCGTACCGGCAGCGCGCCGGATGCCATCGCCATGAGCGCCGACGAACACCTCGTTCTGGTGGCAAACGCCCGCAGTGGCGACGTCGCGGTGATTCGCACGCATAGCAACCACACCGGGCCTGAACTGTTCACCATGCTACCCGTCGGGCCAAAGCCCAACGGCATTGCCATCAAGGCTTTCCACTTGAAATAGGCGACATCTACACCTGGCGTGCAAGCACCAGCGTGATGTCGTCCGGCTGTTCGCCGTCGCCGATCCAGGCATCAAGCGCCCGCATCACTTCGGCAGAAATCACATCCAGCGGCTCGGTGAAAAATTCACGCACCACAGCAATCAGGCGGTCTTCGCCGAAGTCGCCGAAGTCGTTTTCCGGCTCCGTTACGCCGTCGGAGTAGGCGACGAGAATATCGCCCCGCCGCAGGTGCAGCGACTCTTCGTCGTAGCTCATATTGTCCATCAGGCCGACGACGGTGCCACCGCGATCCAGCCGCACGGTACCACCGTCGGCTCGCAGCACAAACGGCGGCAACTGACCTGCGTTCGCGTAGGTCAACTTCGACATGGCTCGGTCGTAGTGCGCCAGAAACAGCGTGGCGTACTTTTCCGGCGTGGTAGAGCGGTACAGGTGCCGATTCAGCAATGCGAGAATCTTCGCCGGCGATTCAAACAGTTCACTGCACTCGGTCTCCTCTTCGCCGCCTGGCGCGGGTGACTGCAGCTCTTCGCTGGCAAAGCGATAGGCGCGCACGGCGGAGTGCAGCGTCGCCATCAGCAGCGCGGCAGAAATCCCCTTACCGCTGATATCGCCCAGCGCAATGCCAAGTCCGGTGGTTTCGGAACGCTGCTTGCCATCGGCATCGCGCCGCTCTTTTTCAAACGGCAGAAAGTCATAATAATCGCCGGAAACAATGCGCGCCGGACGGCAGATGCCATGCAGCTCCAGAGAAGGAATCGCGATACTGCCACGCGGAAACAGATTTGCCTGCACCTCCTGCGCGATGGAGAGTTCGCTCTCGATACGCTCCTTTTCCTTCTGCTCCTCGATCAGGCGTCCGAGCGACTGGCTCATGCGATTGAACGAGCGGCCCAGGTCCGCAAGCTGGTCGTCGCGCTCCACCGTGATACGGTGCTGCAGCTCACCTCGATCAATGGAAACCGTGGCGTCGTACAGGTCTTCCACCGACTTCGTAATCATGCTGCTCAAGCGCAGGCCAGCGTACAGTGCAAGCCCCTCAATGGCTGCAAACAAGAAACAGACGGCAAGAAAGGCAAACCGTACCATGTCTGTGCTGCGTCCCGTCAGCGCTGCTGTAAACAGTTGGTTGTACAGCAGCGACGGCCTGGATTCGACGTTCATGGGCACGCCCTGCAACTGGCCGGATTCCCAATCGAGCACCGGCAGTGTCGAAAAAAATCGCACACGCAGGTCCAGCAGATTTGCCGCCGCGGGTGCGCTGCCACCGCTGATCAGTGTCTGCCGCACCACGGAATTGCTCGGACGGCGTACCTGCTCGTTGCCTGGGGTCTCGCCCTCTTCGGGAGTTTCCCGTGCCGCAAGACCGGGCAGAACATCGACCCGGCCAAGATTTTCCGCCACAAGCGTCAGCCGTTCGCGGTTCAGCGGCACGCTGGAAATCACCGTCAGGATGTGCTCGTCCGGCAGACGGATTCGGTCCGTCACCGCAAGGTACAACTGCGACTCATCCAGAACGATGGCACGATGACTGCCCAACCGTCCCGTCATCAACCAGTGCTCAAAGCCGAGCGGCGTGCGCTTGTGACCCGCCAGGCCATACACTTCCATCGGTTCCGCGTCGCGATAAAAACCCATCTGCAACCCTGACGGGCCGTTACTCGCAAGCCTTTCCTCGACCTCTGGCAGGCGAAGCATGGTCACCGGCGCGCCGGGCGGCAACTTGTCGACGACGTGCCGCATGACCGAGCGATTATCCTGCGCCACGCTCAGCATCTGCTCTTCAATGCGGCCGGTCGCCAGGTGAATCGCGAACTGACCCGCCGCAACGTAGGCCGACACGAACACCAGCAGAAAAAACAGCAGCACCGGCGCGAGACCGATCAGCAGATACGTAAGCACCAGCTTGTTACGCAGCCGCCACAGCAGGCCGCATTGCGCCAGGTAGAAGAGGTGCTTGCCCGCCAGCACCACAAGGGCAACAAACACCAGCCAGCGCAGGCCGCCGAACAAGTCCCCGACGCGGCCGGGCAACATTGCCAGGCCGAAGCTCAGCAGCGTAGCCAGTGTGAGCAGACGCAGATGTGACGGCACGGGCAGTTCTGTAAAGCGGCCTGCAGCAGGATTCTTCGAGAGATGCTTTGCCCGAGCCGGCACGTCAGTCGCCCTCGTCCGCCCTGCCGCTGGTGACCACACGCAGGGCATGACGCGTCGCGGAAAAGTGTGCGCCGGCAAGCAGAATCAAGCCCGAAAGGAAGGCCCACATCATAAGGCCGACAGAAATATAAAATGGCCCGTACACCCGCTGAAAGTCAAGCCATGGCAACGCCGCGATATACAGATGCTTCGCGCCTTCCCACAGCATGCCGGTCACAATCGCCGTCGGCAGTACAGCGCGCGCGGGGATACGGCGGTTCGGCAAAATCCAGTAGATAAGAAAGAACATTGCCATGCTGCTAAGCCCGGCAAGCACGCTCAAGAAGAAGCGCGAGGTGATACTGAAGACCGCATTGTCGGTGTGACCGAAAAACAGGAATCCAAGCACCGCCTGCTGGCCGGCGGAAAGCGCCACCGACACCATGGCAAGCACACCGACCGCGAGCGCCAGGCCAAGTGAAACGATCTGGTTGTGCAGGTAGTTGCGGTTTTTCGGCGCGCGCCACACCTTGTTCAGCGCTACCTCCAGTGGCAGAAACACACCGGTGCTGCTGATCAGCAGCATCACAAACGAGAACACCTGCGCACCCTTGCGCGGATGGGTCAGCAGTGCCATGTTGCGCATGACAAAGTCCTGCCCGGTGGGCAAGAAACTGTGCATCAACTGGCCAACCACATTCGTCATGTTGCTGGAGTGAAACACCTGCTGCGACAGCGTGAGCAGAAGCACAATGAACGGAAAGAGCGACAAGATCACGTTCGCCGCGACGGAGAAGGCGTATGTGTGCACGTCGGTCTGGGTCAGGTAACGCAGCAGCGCACAGATTTGTGCCCAGGTACCGCCTTCGACCGGCTCCGGCCACGCATCCTTCGCTTGCGGCGCGCACGCCGCTTCCTCCAGGGGGGAACCCGGAACCTGAGACG
>CBAAAH010000300.1:0-3634 GCA_964658865.1 uncultured Granulicella sp. | reverse complement strand
GGAGTGTGATCGGGATGCTTTTATATCCGATTTAAAGTTTGGAAACTCTGTGGACTTCCCTGACGCCGGGGAGGCGACGGAGGTTGGCGGTGAGCCGGGTGAGGTGGCGGACGTCGAGGGTTTCGATGACGAACTCGACGTTGGCGGTGATGTTGTCCGGGTTGGATTTGCTGTCGACGGAGCGGATGTTGGTATCGTCGTCGGAGATGGTGGCGGTGAGCTGCTTGAGCATGCCGCTGCGGTCGTCGCAGGTGATCACGAGGCGGACGGGGAAGCGGGTGGGCTTGGGCAGCGTGACGGCCTGACGGACTTCGGAGTGGCCGGGGAGGCGGGGTTCCGGTTTGCGGGCCGTTTCGGGGTTGTCGGTTTCCGGATGAGTTTTTCCAGTCGTCATGTCGCTGCCTACCCTCGCACCGTTGCCTGAAGATGCGCTGACGCCTGTGGTGTCAGCGCCGGTGGCTGTGTTGCCTGTGGTGGCGTTGCCGCGTAGGGTATCCAATCTTTCAATGGGTCGATGGGCGACGGTATCGGTGGCGCGGCGTTTTGGCATGCTGTCTGAAGCGGATAGGGTCGGTTTCATCGGATTGCCGGTCGGGGCTGCTGCAGGCCTTGGCTTTTTGGGCGAGGATGCCTGGGGTGAACCCGACGCCTCGGGGTTTTGATGGGAGACACCCGTTTCTGTGGGGTGGGATTCGTGCCGGTTCGAGCCCATCGTCCCCGCACTGGAACTCTGTTCTACGTGAGAATTTGTCGGGTGCGATGAGGGTGGGGCACCCAGGGTGTTCTTTTCCCTGGGTTCGGGTGCCGAGGTTGCTGAATCGTCAGTGGCGCGGCGGTTGAATGCCGGAGCGGCGGCTTCGGCGGTTTGGAAGCGGGCGGCCTTGGTCGCGGTTTGCTGCTTGCGGAGCTGTTCGGCGAGGTCTTCCGGCGTGGGCGACCACTCCACCTGGATGCGACGGTCGGATTCGTAGAGCAGGTTCTGCACGTTGCTGCAGGTACGGGCGTGGACGGCGACGCCTTTGCCGCGTGTGACGTAGCCGACGATCTCTTCGCCGCGGATGGGGTTGCAACAGCGCGCGCGGTAGATGAGCAGGTCGTTCTGGCCCTCGACCTGCAGGGCCTCGGTGCCCTTGCCGAAGTAGATGCGCTTCACCGCGTCGGACATCGTCGCGAGCGAGGCGGAGGCCGTGGCGGTACCGGGTTTGGGCGTGCCGACTTCGGGTGCGTTTTCCGACTGCTCGTTGCCGGGCGCCGTGCTGCCGGGCACTAGGCGGTTGAGCGTTTGGCGGGCGGAGTATTTGCCGAAGCCGATGCCGGCGACGAGGTCCTGCTGGCCGCCGAGGCCGTACTCGTTGGCGACGCGGGTGTAGTCGGCTTCGTTCAGCTTCTTCAGCGAAACGTCGAACTTGCGGGCTTCGCGCTCCAGCAGCTTGGTGCCGATTTCGATGGCGCGCTCACGCTGGTGTTCGTTCAGCCAATGCTTGATCTTGTTGCGTGCGCGGGAACTCTTCGCAAACGTAAGCCAGTCGCGCGAGGGCGTGTGGCCGGCCTGGGTGGTGATTTCGACGATGTCGCCATTGCGCAGGCGGTGGCGCAGCGGCACGATGCGGCCGTTGACCTTGGCACCGATGGTGGTGTGGCCCACCTCGGTGTGGACCGTGTACGCAAAGTCGATGGGTGAGGCGTCCTTCGGCAGAACGACGACCTTGCCCTTGGGCGTAAAGGTGTAGACCTCCTCGGGGTACAGGTCGATTTTGAGCGTCGACATGAACTCGTTGGGGTCGGACATTTCGCGCTGCCACTCCATGAGCTGGCGGACCCAGGCGAGGCGTTGCTCATCCTTGGCGCTGACGGATTCGTTGGCCTTGTACTTCCAGTGGGCGGCGATGCCGTCTTCGGCGATGCGGTGCATCTCCTCGGTGCGGATCTGGACCTCGAACTGGTGGCCGCCCTCGGCGACGAGCGTGGTGTGCAGGCTCTTGTAGCCGTTGGGCCGCGGCATGGCAATGAAGTCTTTGATGCGGCCGGGCACGGGGCGCCACAGGTTCTGCACCAGGCCGAGCAGGGCATAGCAGTCCTGCATGGTTTGCGTGATAATGCGGACGGCGTAGAGGTCGTGAACCTGGGCAACGTCGATCTCCGCACCGGCGGCGGCGGCGGGCAGCTTCTGCTGGATGCTGTAGAGCCGCTTGATACGGAACTCCACGCGACCGGGCAAGCCGTGGCGCTTGAGCTCGTCTTCCAGCTTGCGGACGACGGTGGTCAGGAACTGCTCGCCGCCGCGGCTGCGCAGCTTTTCGACTTCGGCGGAGAGATGCGTGTAGGCGTAGGGATCGACGTAGCGGAAGGCCAGATCTTCAAACTCGCCGCGCAGCTTGCCCATGCCCAGGCGGTGGGCGAGTGGGGCGTAGATGTCCAGCGTTTCGCGGGCGATGCGGGCCTGCTTGTCCGGCCGCAGGTGGACGAGCGTGCGCATGTTGTGCAGCCGGTCGGCCATTTTGATAAGCACGACGCGAATGTCGGTCACCATGGCCAGCAGCATCTTGCGAATGTTTTCGGCCTGGTGATCTTCCTTGTTGGCGAACTTGATTTTGTCGAGCTTGGTGACGCCTTCCACAATGTGGGCGACCTGCTCGCCGAAGCGGCGGGCGATCTCGGGGCTGGTTACGTCGGTATCTTCCACGGCGTCGTGCAGCAGGCCGGCGGCGATGGCGGTGGAATCCATCTTCATTTCCGCGAGCACCTGGCCGACTTCGAGCGGATGGATAATGTAAGGCTCGCCGCTTGCGCGCTTCTGTCCCTCGTGCTGCTGCATGCAGAACTGCCAGGCATCGCGCACGACGGCCAAGTCGTCTGCGGGGCGGTTGGCACGCAGCGTGGCGAGCAGGTGCTCGAAGTTTTCATCGATGGTGCGGATCTCGGCACCGGCGGAATCGGGGAGGTAGGCCGCCGAGGGTGCAGGTGCGACGGCAACGGGCGTGGTGGCCTGGAAGGTGCCGCTGGGCTCGGCCAGGTCGTCGTCCGTGTCTTGCAGCAGTTGGGGCCGGCGAATGCTGTCTTCCGGCTGCATCGGTGCAGACGGGGGCACGGCGGCTTCCAGATGGCGTCCGGAGTCGGTCGTGGGAATGAGCGCGGGGTCGGCTGCAGCGGACGGGACGACCGTCCCCTCGGATGGCATATTTTATTTTAGCGCGGCTCAGGCAGCGAGTCAGCCGCGCTGCCCGTGCTGACTATGATGGCAGCACGATGATTGTTCGACCGAAGCCGCGCGCGTGGGAGTTGTTTACGATGGTGCGGCTGTCGATCGTGCCGCGCATCGGCTGGCAGATTGTCTGCGGCGATGAGCTTGGAGGAGCCATTCGCCCCGGCATCAACGCCCTGCCGCTGCTGGCGATGGCGCGGGCGATGGAGATCAATGTGCTGGAAGGGCTGGGCGCGACGGAGATTCCAGAGCCGCTGCAGCCGGTGCGCAGCGTTTTGCCGTAATCTAAGCAAGGAGCATGCCGATGTCAGGAGCAACCACAGCAGTCGCGGCAACCAAGGGCTTTCGCGGTGTCGCCCAGGACTTTCTGG
This sequence comes from uncultured Granulicella sp., assembly GCA_964658865.1. GTDB lineage: Bacteria > Acidobacteriota > Terriglobia > Terriglobales > Acidobacteriaceae > Terriglobus. The sequence goes on along the minus strand of CBAAAH010000300.1, from coordinate 61 downwards.
CACCGGAGCTCCGCGCGCTCACGGAGCGAATCCAGGGCTTCGAAAATTTAAACCGGGAACG
>CBAAAH010000299.1:0-3636 GCA_964658865.1 uncultured Granulicella sp. | reverse complement strand
CATGGGTGCGGTCGCCGTCCGCGTGGTAGCCATACGCCGTCTGCTGCAGGATGCGCCAGGCGTTGCGTGCGTGCGGGTCCGGCGCGCCGTAGCGGCGGTCAGCGTAGTTTTGTGTCCAGGTGCCCAGGTCCACCGGATCGGCCCGCCATGCCATCTCGGTGTACAGGTCGAACGCGAACGGATTCGTATCGAGCCCCTCGGTAAAGAGCGCCGTGCCGGACAGGTGGCTGTCCGTGCGGGTGCGCATCGGCGGCATGCGTTCGGCATAGTCGTAGAGTGCCGCGCCCATGGTGGTGCGGCCGCCGAACTCCCACAGGCCGCCGAACAGCCAGCGCGCACCCTCGAACTCCTTCTCGCGGTGCTCGCGCGGGATGCGTCCCTGCTCAATATCGGCGATGAGGATCTTGCTGCGGTCCACGCCTTCGATCAGCTCCTTGCGCGGGTTGTCCTGCCACGCCATCATGAACCACAGCGCGTCGGGATGCGCGGCGTTCAGCGCCTGCTGGATGGCGCGCGCACCGGACGCCACAGGGACGTCGCCGGATTGGCCGCCCTCCTGAAACGTCTCCATGTCGTAGAGCGTGCTGTTGCCGAATAGCTGCCGCTGGCTTTTGTAAAACGCCGCCGCCAGCCGTGCAAAGGCAGGGTCGCGCGGATCGAGCCAGGCTGGCCGGTCAAAGCCGTTCCACGCATCGGTCTGCACCACCACGTGCGCGCCGGGCACGTGCTTTGCAAAATCCGCCGGCACCACGCCCCAGAAGCCGGGCAGCACCGGCGTGATGCCGAGTGCACGCAGCTCATCTATGATTTTGCGCGCGCTGGCGGCACGCTGTTGCATCAGGTCCAGGGCAATGGGCTCGATGAAGCAGCACATGTTGCCCATCCACTGCCAGTTCTGGTGCGCGGGCTGCGTAATCCAGCGGCGAATGTCGGCGTCGCTGTAGCCCACGGCGCGAAACGCCTGGTACACCGCCAGGTCGTTGCCGCGCTGAATCAGGATCGCGTTCAAGCCGGAAAGCGCAAGGATGTCGATCTCATGCTGCCAACGGTCGAAGCTCCAGTACGGCGTGGTGTAGCCGTCGGTGTTCTCGTTCAGCGCATAGCGGAACGGATACAACGCCGGCTGGACGATGGGCGCGTCGACCGCCGGCAACACGAGTCCGGGTGCGCCAAGCTGGCTGCCGTCGGTGGATACGTTCAGGTGCGCGACGTACTTGAGATACCAGTTCAGGCCGAACAGCAGCGTGGGCACGGTCGCCGCCTGCACATGAATGTCGCCACGGCCGCCGGTCACGCGAAAGCCATCGGGTTTGCCGGCAGCGTCGCCCGCACGCAGTTGCAGATGGATCTGCGAGGCCAGATGCGGCATCACGCGCGCCACCACGGCGTTTGCGGCTGCGACGTTCCCCTGCGCCCCGCAGAGGCTCGACAGCCCTAAAATCCCAAAGAGGAAGCACCACATTCGCATGAGCTCCACTGTAAGCGCCACAGCGCCCTCTGCCTAGACTTTGTTCATCCTGCAAACGGGTTGGGGCCGCGCGCACTATGCTGGAACGTGGAGGCGCTGCCGCTTGGCCGCCGCCCAACAGGTTTCCGCATGCCCGAACTGATCGACGTTCCTTCTTCCCCGCGCCGCCCCCGCACTCTTCTCATCGCCATCGCCGTTGTGGCGGCGGTGCTGCTGGGCGGTGGCCGCCTGCTTGCGTTCTATGTGGACGCGCTTTGGTTTCACTCGCTGGGCTACACGGCCGTGTTTCGCCGGTCGCTGCTGCTGGACTGGGGCATCTTCGGCATCGTTTTTCTGCTGACGTTTGCGCTGTTGTTCGGCGGATTTCTGCTGCTGCGCGATGCGCGCGGCGGCACGGGCCTGGTGCGGAGCGTGCTGGTCAACGGCCAGCCGCTAACGGTGGATGTGGGCCGATGGCTCAAGCCCGTTGCGCTGCTGGCGACGCTGTTTGTAGCGTGGGTCAGCGCATCCGCCATGTCGGCGGAGTGGCCCACGTTTGCCCGATGGATCTATGCACCCCACGAGAGCGGCGCCGTCGATCCGGTACTTGGACGTCCGCTGAACTTCTATCTGCTGGCGCTGCCGGCGTGGCAGTTGCTGCTCGGCTGGCTCACCACGATGGCCGTGCTGGTGCTGGCCATGGCCGTGGGCCTGCACGCGCTGCGCAGCCGTCCGCAACTGCACGACTTCCGCTTTGCCGACACGGACAGCCCGCGGTGGCGCGGTGTGTATGCGGCGCTCGCATTGTTTCTGGTAACGCTGGCCCTGCGCGCGTGGCTGGGCCGGTTCGACCTGCTGCTGGGCGAGCACACCATCTTCAGCGGCGTGACCTACACCGATGCCCACGTGGAACTGCCCGGCCTGCTGCTGGTCGCGCTGGTGCTGTTGGCAGGCGCGGCGACCGCAGCGTTCCGTGCGGTGCGGCACACCGAAGGGCCACGCTGGATCGCCGTCGCGCTGCTACCCGGCGTGCTGCTGTACCTCGCCGTGCAGGTTGCCGGCGCGGCGGTGAACACCTTTATCGTCAAGCCGAACGAGCTGGTCAAAGAGCAGCCGTACATCCGCAACAACATCGACGCCACGCGCTCCGCGTACGCACTCGACAGGATCGTCGTAAAACCGTTCGCCGCAGGCACCACCGTTGCCGATGCGGATGCCGCGAACAACCAGCCCACGCTGCAGAATATCCGCCTGTGGGACGCGCAGGCGCTGCAGGACACGCTGCGCCAGATCCAGGAAATCCGCACCTACTATGACTTTCCCGGCATCGACATCGACCGTTACGTGCTGGACGGGCACCTGCGCGAAGTCATGCTGGCGACCCGTGAGCTGAGCACCGACAAGCTGCCCGACAGCAGCCGCAACTGGATCAACGAGCGGCTGATTTACACCCACGGTTACGGCGTGACCATGAACCCGGTCAACGGCTTTACCGCCGAGGGCCTGCCCACGCTGCTGCTGGGCAACATGCCCGTGCAAAGCACCGTGCCCGGCCTCAGCGTTGCGCGCCCGCAGATTTACTTCGGCGAAATGACCGACAGCGACGTGTACGTGAAAACGCATCAGCAGGAGTTCGACTACCCGCAGGGCCAAGGCAACGTGGCCACCAGCTACACCGGCACCGGAGGCATCGTGCTGGGCGGCTTTCTGCGCCGCGCCATCATCGCGCTGGAACGCGGCGACTTGGCCAAGCTGCCGTTCAGCGACGACGTTACTCCTAACTCTCGCCTGCTGATGCGGCGCAACATTCAGCAGCGCGTTCTTGCCATTGCGCCGTTCCTCACGCTCGATCCCGACCCATACATCACGGTGGGCGACGACGGCCGGCTGCGCTGGATTCTGGACGGCTTTACCAGCGCCGACACCTACCCCAACGCGCGCCATTACGCCCTTGGCGACACGGACGTAAACTACCTGCGCAACAGCGTCAAAATTTCCGTGGACGCCTACGACGGCACCGTCACGTTCTACGCGATGGACGACGCGGACCCGATCCTCGCGGCCTATCGCAACGCCTTCCCCGACCTGTTTCAGCTTGCTTCGGCCATGCCCGCCACCATGCGCGCGCACCTGCGCTATACCGACACGCTCATCAAGGTGCAGGCCCACGCCTACGGCCTGTACCACAT
>CBAAAH010000298.1:0-3651 GCA_964658865.1 uncultured Granulicella sp. | reverse complement strand
GCTTGGTGACGCGAACAAAGCGGGTGCCCCTGCCTCGCGCTTGAGGCAGGGGTTCCACAGCCTAGTGGACCGGCTTCACATCCATCACGCCATACTCCGGGTGCACCAGTGAGCAGCAGCCTTCGATGCGTCCGCAGAAGCATGCCCGCGTCTCCGCCTCGTGTGGCTGCCGGTTCGCATACAGCTCCTGCGCCGCGACCAGGCCTTTGCCCCACTGGAAGTCCGGTAGTGACGGCAGCTTGGCCTTTACCACCTGCTCCAGCGCCGCTACCAAGGCCATGGTGTCCATGTAATCGAAAAAGCCAAGGTGCGCAATGCGGAACAATTTGCCCTTCATCTCGCCCTGGCCGTTCGTAATCGTCGCCCCAAAGCGCGTTTTCAGTTCCTTGCACACGACACCGCTGTCCACGCCCTCCGGTGCCAGCACGGCTGTCGCTGCCGCGGAAGGGCACTCCGGCGCAAACAGTTTGAAGCCCATCGCCACCACCGCCGCCCGCGTCATCGCCGCGATGGTTTCGGCGTTTTCGATCAGCATCTTGCGGCCTTCGGTCAGCGTTCCGGCGGGGTTCTCCGCCGTCGCCGCCTGCCCGGCAATGTAGTCCAGCGCCGCACCCAGCGCCGCGATCAACGACACGGCCGGCGTGTACGCGCTCTCGCCGTTTTTGGCGTTCTTGCGCTCCTTGCGCAGGTCGAAGTAGTAGCGCGGATTGTAGGTCGTTTCCATGCGGTCCCAGCCGCGCTCACTCACCGCCAGGTACGACAGCCCCGGCGACATCATGACCGCCTTCTGCGATCCACCGATCAGCACATCCACACCCCATCCGTCCATGTCCAGGTGCGTCGTGCCCAGGCCGGTAATCGCGTCCACCACCAGCAGCGCCTCGCTTTGCGAGTCCTTCAGCAGCTTGGCGATGGCCGGTACGCAATGCCGCGCACCCGTGCTCGTCTCCGTCGCCTGCATAAATACTGCGCGGGTCTCCAGCTTCAGAGCGGCCTTTACGGCATCGATCGAAAAGGTTTCGCCATACGGCGCCTCCACCACGTCCACCGCGCAGTTGAAGTTCTTTGCCAACGCCGTCCAACGCTCGCCGAACTTACCGGCCGTCAGCACCAGCACGCGGTCGCCCGGCGACGTCAGGTTCGATACCGCCGCCTCCATCGCGCCCGTGCCGCTGCTGGACAGGATCACCACATCGTTCTTCGTGCCGACAAACTCTTTTAACTGCGCCAGCACCTTCAGGAACATCGCGCGGAACTCCGGCGTGCGATGGTGCAGGTCGGCGGCTGCCATGGCAAACTGCGCGGCAGGCAACAGAGGCGTGGGACCGGGCGTAAACAGGCGGACTTTACGAATCATGCAGCGATTGTACCGAGGCCGGCCGGCTATCACCACAGGCATCCGTCTGATCTAAACTTGAAACGACGCGCCACGCGCATCGGGGGGAAGATTTACCATGGCAATCCTGCAGCAGATCGAAAAAGACATTATCACCGCCATGAAGTCCAGAGAGGCACACCGCCTGGAAACCCTGCGCATGGTCAAAAGCACCCTCAAGAGCAAAGAAATCGAAAAGCGCGAGCCGCTGACCGACGCGGAAGAGATCGCCGCCATGCAGACCATGCTCAAGCAGCGCAAGGACGCGGCGGAGCAGTTTACCCAGGGCGACCGGCCTGAACTCGCCGCCAGGGAGCTGGAAGAGTTCACCATGATCTCAGCCTATCTGCCCCAGACCGCCGGCGAAGATGAGATCCGCAAGGTCATTCGCGGCGCCATCGCCCACATGACCAAGGATGGTGCCAAACCCGGCCCCAAAGACATGGGGCCTGCCATGCGCATCGTCCAGCAGCGCATTCTCGCCGATGGACTCCACGCCGACAACAAAACCGTAAGCACCCTTCTGAAAGAAGAACTCGCGAAGTAAGGGGCAGGTTCGGGCCTGGAACCCTGGGGTTCCCTCGTCAAAAAACTTCACTGGTAAAAATCGGGTGCCCCATCCTCATCGCGCCGAAACTCTTGAAGCGCAATGAGGGTGGGTTCAACCCCGCACGGAACTCGCCGGCAGAGCCGAAGACGCGATCCCTACAACACGGCTGAATCCACCAGCCGCAGCATCATTTCGTTCGTCGCCTCAAACCCGAACTTCTCGTAAATCGGCCGGCCAAACTTCGACGCATGCAGCGTCACCACGCTGCACCCGCGCTCCCGGCAGTGATTCACCGCGGTCTGCAGCAGCACCTTCGCGTACCCTTTTCCCCGCGCCGTGGGAGCCGTATAGAAGTTCAGCAGGTAAGGGCGCAAAGGCTCCGGATCCAGCCAGTGCGGCGGAAAATCCGCGAAGAAGATTCCCGCACCCGCCACGCACACACCGTCTTCTTCCAGCAACAGGCCCACGTAGCGCCCATCTGCCAGCCGTTCTCGGAGCCACGGCACATTTGCCGCAGCCAGCGCGTCTATCCGCTCCGGCGTCGCCACATCGTTATCGGCGAACATGGCGCGCCGCTGCGCCGCAATCCGCTCCGCATCCTCGGGCGTCGCAATCCGTAGCTTCGGCATCCCCAGAAACTATCAGAGAACCTCATAAAAGGCTACAAATTGCGGTGGGCACAATGGCGTATTCGGAGGGGCACGCCTTCACCCTGCTGTACATGAATAGGGCTGCAGGCGGTAAGCTCTGCAGCCCTTGTTCCCATCACGGGTTCGTTCATCCAAACATGCTTTGCATCAGCTTGTCGGCGACCGCGGACGCAGCAACGCTGTAGGTCCCGCCATCGATGGCTGCCTTGATGGAGGCGACCTTTTCGTAGCGGACGTCTGCCGCCCCTGCATTTTGCTGGACCAGCCGGGCAGTGGTGCTGAGTTGGGTAGAATCCACCGTCGCCGATGTTTTCTTTACCAAAACATGAGTTGTCGAGGTTGAGGCCGAGCCATCCCGGCCCGTGCGTGCCAGTTGAACGTCCATCACTGCCGAAGAACCGATACCGTTGATCTGCTTCATGATGAGTGCCTCCACATAACCTTCATCGGCACCCGCCACGGGTACTTTAGTGCAATTCTTAGAAAATCTTTATTCGAGAAATCTTGCTCGCTACCGATGATGCCTACTCGACGGCAATGCAGCCTATGCGCCAGGCGGTATCCCCGCAAAGCCACATCGGCGTTACACGACCCATCCCGTACGGGCGCACGTGACGCACAACCCACGCCGCCCGCTACCATAAAGCTTATGGCACCATCCGTACCCGCCACGCTTCCGCTTAACCGCACCCTGCTCCCGCCTGGAAGCCGTATCGCCGTCGCCGTCTCCGGCGGTGCCGATTCCACGGCGCTGCTGCTTGCCTTGCATCGAAGTGCGGCGGAGAGGGGCATCGGTGTCGTCGCCGCGCATCTGCACCACGGCCTTCGCGGCGTCGATGCCGATGCGGATCGCCAGTTCCTGCGTGATCTCTGCGTGCGCTTCGACTTGCCGTTGCTGGAAGCGGAAGCGGACATTCCGGCACAGCAGGCCGCGGCGCCCACCGGCAGTAACGGCATGGAAGAGGTCGCCCGCAATGCACGTCTTCGCTTCTTCGCGGGTATCCTCGCGCGCGGTGAAGCGAACCTCGTTGCCACCGCCCACACCGCAGACGACCAGGCCGAAACCGTCGTGATGA
>CBAAAH010000297.1:0-3683 GCA_964658865.1 uncultured Granulicella sp. | reverse complement strand
GCACCACCACCGGGTTTGCGCCGCCTTCCACCGCCAGGGGCGACGACCAGGTGACGCAGTTGCTCGACCTGTATGCCCGCTGCCGCGAAGCTGTGGAGTAACGACACCCTACCCTGCAGAAGGAGTACCGATGCACAATGAATTCAGCGCTGTGATCGAAAAAACGGAAGATTGGTACATTGCCTACTCTCCTGAGGTCGCGGGTGCCTACGGTCAGGGTGAGACGCTGGAAGAGTGCCGCGAAAGCTTGGCACAGGCCATTGTTCTGTTACTTAATGTTCGGCGCGAGAATGGCTTGCGCGAACTTCCAAAGGACGCCATCGTAGAAACCGTTGCGGTGAATCGAGCGATCGCCGCTTGAAACTCAGCGCACTGGTGCGTTACCTGCAGGCCCACGGTTGCCGCTTACTGCGGGAGGGCAGGTCGCATTCTATTTGGATGAATCCCGCGCTGGGTACTTCCGCAGCCATTCCTCGCCACCTGGAGACGAAGGATTTGCTGGCGCGGGCGATCTGTCGCAGTCTCGGCGTGCCGGAAATCGGGCGGGAGAAGAAGTAGTGGAGAGTTCCAGAGCAGTCCTGCGGATTGCCGTCATCGGTGCCGGCGCTTTTGGCCGGAACCATCTACGGGTCTACCGCGAGCTGGCGTGCGCGGGCCAGTTGGTGGAACTCGTCGCGGCCGTGGACCCCAGCGCCGACGTACGTGCCGCGACCACGGCGGAGTATGGTATCTCGATCTTCGACAGCGTGAACGCACTGCTCGCGAGTGGAATCGAAGTTCACGCGGCAAGTGTGACGACACCTACCGTGCACCACGCCCAAGCCGCGCTGCCGTTACTCGCCGCCGGCATCGATGTTCTCATTGAAAAGCCGATCGCGCCATCGCTTGCAGAGGCGGATGCCATGCTCGCAGCCGCCGCGCGGCATGGCCGCATCGTGCAGGTGGGTCACCTGGAGCGGTTCAACCCTGCCGTGACCGCCGCCTTGCCGCTCCTGCACAAGCCCATGTTTTTTGAGTCGCACCGGCTCAGCATCTTTACGCCGCGCGCGCTGGATGTGGATGTCGTGTTGGACCTGATGATTCACGACCTGGACGTGGTGCTGACGCTGGCGCAGTCGCCGGTGCGCGAGGTGCGCGCGGTGGGTCTGCCGGTGCTCTCGCGCAAGGTCGATATCGCAAACGTGCGCATCGAGTTCGAGTCGGGTGCCGTGGCCAACTTTACCGCGTCGCGCGTTTCCACGGAGCGCGTGCGCAAGCTGCGGTTTTTCCAACCGCACCAGTACCTCTCGCTCGACTTCGCGCGGCAAGACCTGTTGATGATCGATGTGACGGCCGCGGCATCGCTCACGTCGGCGCAGTTGGAGGCAGTGTTTGCGCAGAGTGGTGCAGCCGACCAGCCCCGGCACCCGTCCACCGGCCTGAGCCTGCGTAAGATTCCCACCGAACCCGGCGAGCCATTGCGTCTGGAGATCGAAAACTTCCTACACAGCGTGCGTACCCGCACCGCGCCGCGTGTTACCGGCAGCGACGGCCGCCGCGCGCTGGAGCTGGCGCTGCAAATCCAAACTGAAATCGAAGCCCACACCGCGCGCAGCGGCCTGGCCTGAACGTGCAGCCGGAGACGCCGTCGCGCACGGCCTATCGCGTGGCGTTGCGGCGCGCGGCGCACCAAATCTTCGATACGCCGGTCGTCTTTCGCGATCCTTTCGCGCTGCGCATTCTCGGCCTCACGCCAGAGCGGCTGGGACCCACGGATTTGCGCGCGCCCAACCGGCCAAGCTCGCAATCGCTGCGTGCGTTCTTGGTCGCCCGGTCCATGTTTGCCGAGGAGTCGCTCGCCGCTGCCGTGCGCCACGCAGGTGTGCGTCAATACGTGCTTCTGGGTGCCGGGCTGGATACCTTCGCTCTGCGCAACGACAATCCGGACCTGCGTGTGTTTGAGGTCGACCACCCCGCAACGCAACGGTGGAAGCAGCGAATGCTGCACGAAGCGGGATTGGTACTGCCGCGCTCGGCCACCCAGGTCGCCGTCGATTTTGAGCAGGACAACCTGGAGCGATGCCTGCTTCAGGCGGGGCTCGATGCCGCCCAGCCCGCGGTCTTCGCCATGCTGGGCGTGGTGCCTTACCTGACGGCGGAGGCCTTTGCCTCGACGCTTGCCATGCTTGGCCGCCGGGCCGCCGCAACGTCGCTGGTGATGGATCACGGCCTGCCGCGGCAGGCTTTGCCGTTGGAGGAGCAGCTTGCCTGGGACTCGCTCGCCCAGCGTGTGGCGCAGGCCGGCGAGCCGTTTCGGCTGGCATTTTCAGAACAAGAAATTGCTGCGCAGCTTGGCGGCGAAGGGTTCCATGTTGGCGAAACGCTTGCGCCGGCGGCATTGAATGAACGCTACTTCGCGCAAAGAGGGAGCCCACTGCGGGTGCGCGGAACCGGCGCACGCCTGCTGCTCGCGGTGCGTTAGCGTTTCAGGTCGTCCGGTGCGTTCAAGCGGCCGGAGCGTAAAGCAATGACGCTGGGCAGTACCAGCATCAGGATGAATGAAACTCCGATGGCGAGATCGTGCATGGGCTCTCCTTGTGCACCGGTTGCCGTCCCGGCCTGCGACGAAATACCCCGAGTGCCAGGAACAGCATACGGGTTGCCTCTGCATGCACGAAGCCCTTCCCTACAACCTTTGGGCCACGTTTGCTGATGATCCTGCAAGGCGTGCCGATAAGTATTCGTCCCATGAACGGCAGGTCTCTATGCATGCACCGCGCGGAGGCACACCGGCGCTCCCCTACAATCAGGAGATGTCCTATACCGCAGCAGTCGAGGGTCTCCACGCCTTGGGCGCTGAGCTTTCAGGCCCTCGGCGCAAGTTTGAGCTGGAGCACATGCGTGTGCTGGTGGCAGCGCTGGGCGACGCGCAGGCGCGCTTTCCCTCCGTGCTGATCGCCGGCACCAACGGCAAGGGATCCACGGCCGCCACGCTCGCCGGCATTCTGGCCGCATCGGGCTATCGCACCGGCCTGTATACCTCGCCGCACCTGCTGCGCGTGAACGAGCGCGTGCAGATTACCGACGCGAACGGCCGGTTGCAACCGGTCGACGACGACACCTTCGGCCGTCTTTACAAGCGTGTGCATCAGGCTGCCGAAACCCTGGTGCGCGATGGTGCGCTGCCGCAGATGCCCAGCTTTTTTGAAACGGTCACCGCCATGGCTTTTCTCGCGTTTGCCGATGCGGCGGTCGATCTGGCCGTGCTGGAGGTGGGCTTGGGCGGCCGTCTGGACGCGACCAACATCGTGGAGCCGCTGCTCTCCATTGTCACGGATATTGCGCTGGACCATACGGCATGGCTGGGCAACACCATCGGCGAAATTGCACGCGAAAAGGCAGGAATTCTGCGGCAGGATGGCGTTCTGGTCACGCTGCCGCAACATCCTGAGGCAAATGCCGCCATCGGCGAGGCGGCGGTTGCGCTAGGTGTGACGGGGGTGAATGCCGCGGCGTACCTGCCCCAGCGTTCGGCGCGCCAGCACGACGGAGAGGCCGACCCGCTCCCCGCGTTCGGCACGCTGCTGTTGCTGGCACCGGCGCTTGCGGGCGAGCACCAGCGCCGCAATCTTGCCCTTGCCGTCGCCGCCGCGGAAACACTGCAGACGCGCTTCGGCTTTGAACGCATTACCGCAGATACCGTG
>CBAAAH010000296.1:0-3690 GCA_964658865.1 uncultured Granulicella sp. | reverse complement strand
CTGCGCTGTTTAACTGCACGGCGTTCACAACCGCGAAGTCATCGATCCTGCGGTATTCCAGCGAAGTGAAAAAATCGCTGCCCTGCTTGCGGATGGGACCGCCCAGCTCAAAGCCGTAGCGCTGCTTGCCGATGGCCGCCTTCGACTGGGAGAACGGATCGCGAGCGTTTTCAAACGGGCTGCCATTTGTGGTGAACAGAGCGCCGTGATAGGTGGGCTGGCCGGGTTTGGTGTAGATTTCCACGCGGCCGCCGTTGCCGAAGGGTGGGTCGCGATACTCCGCGCTGAACAGGTCTGGATTGACCTTAATGTAGGCGATGGAACTCTTGGGCGGCAGGGTCGTGCTGTCCTGAAATCCGTCGACGGTGATGGTGGCGTTGGCTGGATTGCCACCAGCACCGGCGGCCATTTGCTGCACCTCCCGCAAGAGGTCGTCGGGGTCGTCGGCGAGCTGTTGTAGCTGCTTGCCGGCCAGGGTCTGCGTTGGCCCCGCGCTATTGGCGGTTTTGCTGTCGTCGGTACTTGTGGAGTCTACGTCCACGGTAGTTTCCACGGCTGGGCGAAGCATGAGGTCGAAGATGGCCGCATGCGGCAGGCGCAAGGCCAGATCGATGGCCGAAAAGCCGTCTGCAGCGATGGATACCCTGTGTTCTCCGGGTGCGACGCAGGCGAAGGTGACGCGTCCGTCGGGGCCGCTTGTCGCCGTTGCTCCCGTTTCGAGCGTGACGGTTGCGCCGGGGATGAGGGCGTTCGTCGTGTCGTGCACAAGACCGGTCAGCGTGCTGCCCACACAGGGCGTTTGCGCGAATGTGGGCACGGTAATGCATGAAGATGCGAGGGTGACGCAGAGCGCGGCGAGCGGCCGTTGAAAAGTCATTGCGGTCCTTGGTTCCGGTTAGGGTGAGCTTTGCGCGCACTGTGCGCCGTGGATGTGCGGTGATACGGAAATGATCTAGCCATGGTTCCGGGAAATTATTTTTGTGGTGGAGAATTTCGGCTGATGCCGCGATGGTGCTGCCTGCTTGCAACTTTTGTCCGCCGGTGCTTTGCTGTCGGAGAGGACGGTGACACGATGGCGACAGGGTTGGAACGAGCGGGGCGATGGGCCGTGGTGCTGGCAGTTGCGGCAACGGGAGGAGCGGCGAGGTCGCAGCAGGTGACTCCGTTAAAAACGGCATGACCGCGACGGCAAACGGCGTATCGCTCCAGGTGCTGGCTCTGCGCGACGATGTGCTGCGGGTGCGCCAGTGGCGCGGCAGCGCGATACCGGAGGATGCGAGCTGGGCGGTGCTGCCGGCGTCGCGCACCAGCAGCGTAGCGGTTGCGGCAGTGCCGGGTGGCTTTGTGACGAAGGCCTTGCGCGTGCAGGTGGACGATAAGCTGATGCTGACCGTAAGCGACCTTGCCGGCAACATCCTCCAGCGTGATGCTGCGCCGGTGCGGTGGCAGGGCGACCGGTTTGAAGTCGCAAAGGCGCGCACGTTCGACGATCACTTTTTCGGCCTGGGAGACAAGCCGGGGCCGCTGGATCGCGGCGGCCAGGCCTTCACCATGTGGAACACCGACGCCTTCGGATGGCAGGAGTCAACGGACCCGATCTATAAGGACATCCCGTTTTTTATTGACGTAAATAAAGGTAAGTCGCTGGGCGTATTTCTGGATAACACCTGGCGCACCAATTTCGACTTCGGCCGTGTGGACGACAAACGCTACACCTTTGGGTCGCTGAACGGGCCGGTGGATTATTACCTGATGTATGGGCCAGAGCCGAAGCAGGTGGTCAGCGCCTGGGCGTGGCTTACTGGACCGACGCCGCTACCGCCCTTGTGGGCACTCGGGTTTCAGCAGTCGCGTTGGGCATACTTTCCTGAGAGCGACCTGATCGACGTTGCCGCACACCTGCGCCGCGACCACATTCCCAGCGATGTGCTGTGGCTCGATATCGACTACCAGCACAACAACTGGCCGTTCACGGTTGACGAGAAAAATTACCCCGACTTCAAGGGCATGGTGCAGCGGCTGGCGGACGAGAAGTTCAAGCTGGTCGTCATTACCGACCTGCACATCGCGCAGCAGCCCGGCATGGGTTATGCGCCTTACGACACAGGCATGGCGCAGGACGAGTTCGTCAAGAACCCGGATGGCTCGGTGTACCACGGCTGGGTCTGGCCGGGAAACGCGGTGTTTCCGGACTTTACGCAGGCACGCACACGGCAGTGGTGGAGTAGTTTGTTCCACACGTTTATCGACGATGGCGTCGCGGGCTTCTGGAACGACATGAATGAGCCCAGCGTGTTTAACGTACCCGGCAAAACCATGCCGGACGACGTGCAGCACCGCATCGATGAGCCGGGATTTGCGAAGCGCACAGCGACGCATCTTGAAATTCACAACATCTTCGGCATGCAGAACTCGCGGGGAACGTATGACGGCCAGCTTGCGCTGAAGCCCAATGAGCGGCCATTTACGATGACGCGCGCGAGCTACGCCGGCGGCCAGCGGTACAGCACCACGTGGACTGGCGACAACAGCGCTACATGGTCTCATCTCCGCCAGACGGTGCCCCAACTGGTAAACCTGGGGCTGAGTGGCTTCTCGCTTGCCGGCGCGGATGTGGGTGGCTTTGCCGGGTCACCACCACCGGATTTGCTGACGAAGTGGATCGAGCTTTCGGCGTTTCAGCCGATCGATCGCGACCACTCGTCGAAGGGCACGCGCCGGCATGAGGTGTGGGTCGACGGACCGGAGCAGGAGGCTACACGGCGAAGGTTTATCGAGGAGCGCTATCGCCTGATGCCGTACCTGTACACGGCAGCGGAGGAGACGAGTCGCGACGGCCTGCCGATCGACCGGCCGCTGTTCCTGGAATTTCCGCATGCGACGACGGACGGAGCACCGTTTGACCTGACGACGGGTGGTGGTGAATTCATGTTCGGCAACAGCATTCTGGTTGCGCCGAATCCTTCGCCGGAAGAGGTTGCGGACTACGAAGTCCATCTGCCACCGGGCACGTGGTACGACTACTGGACCGGCACGGCGCACGTGCAGACCCGGCCCAACGCGGTGCAGGATCTGGAGCAGAAGGACAAGGTCGCACCGGTGCCTCCGCTGATGGTGACGCCGAAGTTGGAGGAACTGCCGGTGTATGTGCGCGGCGGGTCGATCATCCCCATGGCTCCGCTGGTGCAAAGCACGGCAGAAGTGCCGCAGGGGCCGCTCACGCTGCGGATCTTTGCGCCGGCAGCGGATGAGCCGTGCAGTGGAGAGGTGTACACCGACGACGGCCACAGCTTCGACTTTCGTAAGGGTGCGTTTGCGCGCGTGAGCTTCACCTGCGCTGTTGCCGCGGATGGTGGCATGACCGTGAGCATCGGCAAGCAGCAGGGATCGTGGAAGCCGTGGTGGACAATGTACCGCGTGGAGTTGATTGGTTGGACACCCAGGGAGCAGAAGGCGATATCGGCTGGCCGGACGATGCCGCTGGCGCAGGAGAATGGCCGCTGGAGCATGATGGTACCGGCGGACAGGAAGGGAATACTCCTGACAGTGCGGTAGACGTTGAAGTGTTTGCGCCGGCAGGTAAGTTTTAGCCTTCTGCGCCTATCGCTCAAGTTTGGCCATCACCACTTCATCTTTATGCGCAGAAGTGGTGGTGACCTGCAGGCGAGTAGGGCGTTTGCAGGATGACAA
>CBAAAH010000295.1:0-3770 GCA_964658865.1 uncultured Granulicella sp. | reverse complement strand
GGCCCTGCCGCCGCGCCGCCATCAGTTCTCCGGGCAGGTAGCGCAGCAGCGCCACAAAATCGTTGAAGTAGCGAGGTCCAAGGCGCCCCGGCTCCAGCCACATGCGCCAGATCCACTCGCCACCGATGCCTTGCAGCCAGAGCGGCGCGCGGCGCTTTTCTCCGGCGATCAGGTCCAGCGTTCCACCCACGCCGATTGAGATCGGTACCTGCAGCCGATGACGGTTGCGGTAGACCCAAAGCTCCTGCTTGGGATTGCCGAACGCGACCAATAAAATGTCCGGCTTGGCTGCATGAATGCGCCGCAGGATTTCGTCATCATCCATCTTCTCCAGCGGTGCGATGGGCGGGGCATAGTTTCCCACAAATTGCGCGCCGGGGTACTGCGCTTCTAAAATGGCGGCGGTTTTGCGTGCATTCTCATCCGTGGAACCCAGCAGAAAAATGCCGTAGCCCTTTGCCGCGGAGAGCTTTGCCAGCTCCGGCGTCAGGTCCGCGCCGGTCAGCCGGGCCTGAAGAGGACGTCCCAGCAGGCGGGACACCAGCACCAGTGGATAGCCGTCCGGCAGCACCATGGCGCACTCGCAAATCACGCGGTGCAACTCAGGATTTTTACGCGCGTTCCGCACGAAATCGAGGTTTGCCGTTGCAATCTGGTATCGCCCGCCGGACCGGATGCGGCCGTCGATACTGGCGACCGTCTGCGCTTTGGACACATTGCAGATCGGCAATCCCAGCAGGGCAACCACGCGCGCACTTTTCTGAACCATGCAGAAAGCCTCTCAGCGAACCGATCACACATGCAACAAATGTACAGACCGCTTCCAGCTTGCAAAGTTCTGGACGCCGATCACAACAAGCGCGCGTTCCCGAACGCCTGTCGCACTTCATCTACGGAACGAATCGACTCTTCCCTTTATCGTCCCAAAAGGAAAAGGCATCAGCGACAGAAATCCACGTCCCCGGCTGACTTTTCAGGTTGATGCCATGAGCGACACAGCACATAAAAATGTCACCATCTTTTTGCACGGCCCATTCCACACAGGTTCGCTCCGTGTCGAAGCGGTTCGTGTCGTCCATCGACCATCCTAGACCGCTACACTTTGTCTTTGCCTCATGCCGCACCCATCGACGAAAAAACGCCATGCGCTGCTCGGCCGGATCGGCGACCAGTGCCAGGTCCTTCGCCGCACCTGCGCCCCAGGCGGTCGACGCGAGTGCGATCACGTCCGCGCCTGGGTCCACGCGTTCCACATCCACTCCGACCTCACCCGCATCGCTCAGGCTGATCGCGATCACGCCGGCAGAGTGCGACAGGTTGAACCAGCACCCGCTTGAGCCCGCATCGGCGAGGCATGGTTTGCCGGCGCTGCCGTAAGAAAACGCGATCTCCTGCGGCGGGCCGCCCAGCCGCTTGCCGAGCAGCAGACGCAAGACACCACGCCCCACGATAAATTCCTGCCGCGCGCGGTGAACCAGGAACGACGCCGCCCTCGCCCGCTCCTCTACGTTCAGCAGCACGGCCAGACTCTCGTGCAGCGGCTCGCACGCCGCAACGTCGAGCAGCACCGTGTACACCTCGCCCGTCCGCAAGTTCTGACCTTCCATGGGATGACTCACGCGCTGCCGGCTCTCCTTCGCACGTTTTACGCGCACGTTCCGATTTTGGGTCTCGCCACAGCCCACCTGCAACCAACGAGCTATTTCTGTCGGTCGATTCGCGGTGCAGACTGCTAAGGTACAACCAGCGCGCCCATGTCTTCCATTGTCCTTGTTCCCATGATCGTTTGCATTGCGGCGCTATTTCGACGCTCGCTGGCGCAGGTGTTTTTGTGGGTGTACCTACCGGTCATGCTGCTGCTGCCCATGTATTTCAACTGCAAACTACCGAACCTGCCTCCACTTAACTTCAGCGAAGCCGTGCTGCTGCCGCTGGGTATGGCCTTGGTGGTAAAGCTCTGGCCCCATTGGAAGTTCACGCTCACTGACCTGTGGATGAGCATATTCCTGGTTTCGAGCACCGTCTTCTACATTCAGGTGCACGAGTCGACCATCGGCTGGTTCAACCTGTTTCACAATGTGTGCCAGGCCCTCGTACCATACCTGCTCGGTAAGTTGCTGATCGAGCACGCCGACATCCGCGTTGCGACGGTACGCCGCATCGTTTCACTTTCCGCCGCCTGCGCGATCATCTCCACGATCGAGTACGTTTTCGGACGCAACCCGTTCGTCAGTGTGTGGGGCCATTTCTTCCCCGATCAGCCGGCCACCTGGGACACGCAGTTTCGCTGGGGTTTCGGCCGGGTTGCAGGGCCGTATGGCCAGTCGGAACTCGCCGGAATCATGTTCCTTACGGCACTGGTGTTAGCCGTGTGGGTCGGCTACTCCTATCCCTGGAGAGAGAAATTTCTGGGGCTGCAACACCCCTTTCGCAAGCGCACCATCCTACTCACGATCCTGCTGGTGACGCTGTTTACCACGCAGGCGCGCGGACCATGGCTGGGCTGCCTGCTGGCCCTGCCGATCGCAATGCTGGGGCGCACCCGGAATCTGCGGCGCAATGCCCTGCTGCTGCTGCTGTGCTGCACGACCGCCGGCGCCATGGTGTACGCCAAGGGCAGCCAATACACCGAAACCCACACCGTTGCCAAAACCGACGAACAACAAACCGCGCAATACCGCCGCCAGCTCCTCGATTCCTACGTGCCCGTTGCGAAAGCCGGCGGCCCATGGGGGTGGGGCGAGCACTTTCCCATCGAGTCGGCGGCAGCCTCCATCGACAACGAATACCTTTTTGTATGGCTGGTGCAGGGCTGGGTCGGGCTCGCCAGCTTTATCCTCATCGCCGGCGACACGCTGGTGCGGCTCATCCTCGCTATTGCGCGCAGCACGGGCAAGCGCGACCGCTTTTTCGCGCTCAGCCTGTTCGGCATTTTTGCCGGCATACTACTCACCATCGGCACGGTGTTTCTTGCCCAGCAGCCCTACCAGCTCTTCTTTTTGCTGGTTGGCTGGTCTCAATGCCTACGCACCGCGCTCCCGCGCAAGGAAGAGCGACCGCTCGCCTTTGCCCATGTGCTGACCTAAAGCATGCAGCCAAGATTGCGCATGCGGCCCCTGCTGTTCTTCACTTGCCTGACCTGTGCTGCCGCCGCGCAAACACCGGCGACACGCATCGTGGTGGGCGACCACGTGGTGCGGCGGGACGTGAAGCGATTCGGCATCAACCTGAGCGGGCAGAACTTCTACGACTCCGGCCAGATCCTGCGCAACCTGGTGGCACGCAATCCGGGCTTCGAGGGGCAAACGTGGCAGAGCATCGTCCGCTGCAAAACGTTTACGCGATCTGCCTGCACCCTGGATGAAGAACCCGCGTGGCCCGCTGGGTTTATGGACGGCGCAACCTTTGAGATTGCAACGGGCGCGGGTGCCGGCGGAAGCGGAATGGTGCGCTCCTCGCTAAAGTCCAGCGGCGGCTATACCGTGACGTTTACCAAACCCGTTTCGCCACTCGTGGCCGACGGCGGCTTCCTGATTCTGCGAGTACAACAGCCCGGCAACCCGATCGCGGGATGGTGGACCGACCTCGCCTGCGGCAGCACCGCCACGGCCGAAACGCGCGATCTACCACCCGGTTCGGTGTCGCGCCAGGCACTGCGGGTCGACGCGCTTGCGCCTTGCCGGCACGCCGCGATCGTCAGCTACTTCGATTCGCTGCAGGGGCACTCGTTCGTTCGGATGAACGGCACGCACACGCTGCGCTTCCGTGCA
>CBAAAH010000294.1:0-3792 GCA_964658865.1 uncultured Granulicella sp. | reverse complement strand
TATTCCGGGAACGGTCGTTCGTTCTACGGGGCTGGTCAAAAACGCGAACTCGACCTGGTTGAACGGCATGCCGCTGCAGCGTGACCTGTCCAAACGGCTGGGCCGCGAGGTGCGCTGCGCGAACGACGCCAACTGCCTCGCCATCTCTGAAGCGATCGACGGCGCGGCCAAGGGCTACCCGATCGTGTTTGGGGTGATCGTCGGCACGGGTTGCGGCGGCGGCGTCGTCTTTGAGGGCAAGGTCCACAACGGACCGAACGGCGTGGCCGGCGAGTGGGGACACAACCCCTTGCCGTGGGAAAGCGCGGCGGAGTTTCCCGGACCGGAGTGCTATTGCGGCAAGCGTGGCTGCATCGAGCGCTGGATCTCCGGATCGGGGCTGGAACGCGACTTTTTAGAGGAGACCGGGCAAACCCTGCACGGTCCGGAGATCGTGGCACTCAGCGAGCAAGGCGACGCACACGCGATGGCCGCGATGGATCGCCTGGAAGACCGCATGGCACGTTCGCTCGCCGGTATCGTTCACGTACTCGATCCGGACGTATTTGTGCTGGGTGGCGGCCTGTCGAAGCTGGACCGGTTGTATCGCAATCTGCCGGCGTTGTTGTCGCGCTATACTTTAGGCGGCCCGGTGGAGACGCCGATCGTGCAGGCCATTCATGGCGACGCAAGCGGTGTGCGCGGGGCGGCCTGGCTGTGGCCGGTCGAAGGCAGCGCGGAAGTTTAAAGCGTCGCATTCTCCAGGTCGACGCTCATCCATTCGCCTTTTTCGATGCCGGTGCGAATCTGCGCCGGCGTTCTTCCTCGGCGTGTTTCGCGATAGGCGTATACGTCTTCTTTCATGCAGGTAGAGCACGCCGCGCCATGTGTCCCTTCAAAGCAGGAGTGCAGGCTGTTGTGGCCTATGGCCCGGTCGCAACGGCAATAGCAGGGAAGCTGGTGCAGTACGTTCGGGATTTTCGCTGCCATGCGATAGGCATTTACCTGGTATGGATGCGAGAAGGACGGCCCGGTCAACTGCGCGTCGTGCATGACCGGCGGCATCGGCGCATGCGGAGGAGCTGCGTTATAGGCAGGCACATCGTCTGTCTGGGCTTGGCTTCCCCATTGGGCAGATGCAGCCACGGTTGCGGCTGCAAGCATAATCAAGGCAAAGAGACGCTTCATACCTCTTATTTTATGGGACGGCACTGAGGTGAAGTCTCAGCTTATAGGCAAAAAAAGGCCCGTATGGACGAAGAACGCCCATACGGGGGAGGCCAGTGACGCAACTTGTAGCGGGCGGGATCACTCAACCGTACCGCGAATCCGTTGGGCTATTTCTTTTCTCTTGCCCTCATTCATTATGACGCAGGAGTGGGTGAAAAGTCTCGCCCATTCTCCAGAAAATTGCAGATTTCTACTAAAGACCATAGATTTCTGTAGCAAACCTAGACAGCACGACACAGCCAGGAATGAACATCTTAACGATTAATCCTTTTTATTCTGTAGGTTAGGCGAGTTCCTCCGGCTTGCTGCCCATCCATCCTTGTTTACTTGGCGCGAGCGGCCCAGCGCCAGTGCATCCTCGGGAACGTCGTCGGTAATGCAGCTTCCAGCGGCGATATAGCTCCCGGCTCCCAGCGTCACCGGCGCGATCAGCGTGGAGTCGGACCCGACGAACGCTCCATCGCCGATGGTCGTTACATTTTTATGCACCCCGTCATAGTTGCAGGTGATGACACCGGCGCCCACATTCACACCGCTGCCGACCACGGTGTCGCCCAGATAGGCGAGATGGTTTGCCTTCGACCCCTTGCCTATCGTCGTCTTCTTGGTTTCCACGAAGTTGCCCACGTGTGCCGCCTCGCCGATCCTGCTTTCCGGCCGAAGATGGGCATAGGGACCAAGCACCGCGCCGTCGCCCACGGTCGAGCGGTCCAGAACGCAGCCGTTGCGCACCAGCACACGGTCGCCAAGCGTTGAATCCTGCAACACGGAGTAAGACCGAATGTGGCAGTGGCTACCGATGTCCGTCTTGCCCAGCAACTGAGTAAACGGCTCGAGAACCGTGTCGGCACCCACGGTCACGGAGCTGTCGACGATCACCGTTTCCGGCCGGAACACCGTCACGCCGCCGGCCATCAGACGATGCACGTTCGCCATGCGCATGGCCGCATCCAGGTGCATCATCTCCGCAATGGTGTTGGCACCCAGTACCTCGTCCACCGAGTCCGCGGCGACCGCAACCACGCGTCTGCCCTCCGCGACCAGCAGGGCGGCCGCGTCCGTCAGGTAAAATTCGCTGGCGCTGTTATCGCTTCGCAGCCGGTCCAGGCAGTCGAACAACGCTGCCGTGCGAAAGACGTAGATACCGCTGTTGATCTCCGTCAGCGTCTCGGGCGCGGCTAGTTGCGCAGTGGTCAGCGACTTCTGCTCCACGATGCTCGCGACTTCCGCAGACCCCGGCGACCGCCGCAGCACGCGACCATAGCCTTGCGGGTTTGGCGGAATCGCGGTCAGAATGGTCATGGCGGCGTCTTCCTGCTGGTGAGTCTGCCACAATGTCGCCAGAGTCTCCGGCCGAATGAGCGGCACATCACCCGAAAGAACGAGCAGGTTTTCCGGCGGTACTACGCCCTCTTGCACGAACGCTGCCTTGACCATCTGCAATGCGTGGCCGGTCCCAAGCTGCTGCGCTTGCAGTACGAAATGAACGTCCGTGTGTGCCACGGCCGACCGCACGAGTTCCGCCTCATGCCCGATAACAACGTGGATCTGGCCGGGCGCTGCCAGTGTGAGCGCGGCGTCGATCACGTGCAGCAGCAGCAGTTTGCCGCCGACGGTGTGCAGAACCTTGGGGCGGCTGCTCTTGAGCCGGGTGCCCCGGCCGCCCGCCATCACGACAATGCCTAATGCGTTCATATCTATAGGGTAACGCGTGGACTAGCGGTGGCAAAGTAAGCGTCTGAATCGAAAGCCGCCATGATCAAAGGCAGCCCTGCAGTATTGTGTTGCACGCAACCAGTCTCTTGTTGAACGACGCAGCTTGGTTCGTGTCGCATACGTACGCGTGCCTTTTCTGTCGTTGTTCTGCCTCTATGGTTCCGGGGCAGCATCCGGCGGGACGATTTTGTCCTCGGAGGGGTTCGTTCGTGGCCGACGCTTCGCGGGTGTCTTCGCGCCGTTGTTGCTGCCACGCTTGCCGGTCTTTGCGGGAACAATGAGTTTGGATGCTGCAACCGGCGTACCGCATGCGATCTCCATCAGCCGGCTCTGCGCATTGATCGGGTGTGTCCCCTGGAGTGGCCGCACGTAAGTCCCATTCGATGTCAGTAGGCGTGCCTTGACGGTGTCGTCCAGGTAAAGCTGCAGAATCTGGTTGCGCAAACGTGAGCGGAGCGCCGGGTCCTGCACCGGGAAGACAGCTTCGCAGCGGTCGTACAGGTTGCGCGGCATCCAGTCGGCGGAGCCGCAGTACACCTCGCTCGTGTCGGTCGCTTCATCTGCCTGCGCGTCGCCTTCTACCCGTGAGCCATTCCGAAACCAGAAGATGCGGCTGTGTTCCAGAAAACGCCCCACGATGGAACGCACACGGATGTTCTCGCTCAGGCCCTTGACGCCGGGTCGCAGCGAACACATCCCGCGGACGATCAGGTCCACCTGCACACCGGCTTGCGACGCCGCATAGAGCGCACGCACGGTTTTGCCGTCCAGCAGCGAGTTCATTTTTGCAATCAGGTGGGCCGGCCGGCCGGCGCGTGCATGTTGCCTCTCGCGGTCGATCAGGTCCAGAATGCCCTGTGCGAGGGT
>CBAAAH010000293.1:0-3823 GCA_964658865.1 uncultured Granulicella sp. | reverse complement strand
TCGGTAACTGGCGTGATCGTCGCCGTCGTCCAGGCAGTCGTTCGCCGATGACCCAACCCAATCACAACAAGCTGCCCACTGGCCGCATGCGCCGCGACACCCGTACGATCCTGCATGTCGCGATTCCCATTGAAATCGTCGGGCTCATCTGCTCGGCCATCGTCATCACCCACGGCGGCGTCTCCGCGCACGGGCCGACGACGACCGCGGGTTGGCTGGCCCTTATGATCGGCCTTGGCTGCGTGCCGACAGGGACACTCTTCCTACTGCTGGGCATCGGCAAATATTTTGAAGACCGCAAGCGGACCGACTGAGTTGCGTTCCGTGACTGACATACGCATGCAGCCGAACATCCTTCGCAGCCGCGCCTTCGCCAATGCCGAGCAGCTTGCCCATGGCTTTTCTACTCGCTGCGGCGGTGTCTCGCGGGTATACCGGCCCGAGCTCTCCGTCGGCGATGGCGACCTGAACCTCGGCTATACGGAACAGGACGACGCGGAACACGTGCGTGAAAATCGCCGCCGCTTTCTTGAAGCGCTCGATGCACCAGAGCTGGATCGCTTTGCTCTGATGCGGCAGGTGCATTCCGATACCGTCCATATCGTGGATTCCGACACGACGTCTGCGGATGAGTTCACCAGGCCCGGCACACTGCAAGGCGATGGGCTGATGACCGATAGGCCCGGTGTACTGCTCGCTATCGGGACCGCCGATTGCATGCCCATCCTGCTGTTCGACCCGGTGCGGCGCGTGGTGGCAGCGTTTCATGCGGGCTGGCGTGGCACGCTGGCACGCATCGTGGAGCATGGCGTGGGCACGATGAGACAGCGGTATGGCTCCCATCCGGAAGATCTGCACGCCGCCATCGGTCCGGGCATCGGTCCGGCCAGCTACGCCGTTTCTATCGACCTACAGGAGATGTTCGCGGCGCAATTCGGCTATGTCGAGGAGCTTTTCCATACGGCACACGTGCATGAAAAAGCAGTTCCGCAATTGCACCTGAACCTATGGCAGGCCAATCGGCGCCAGTTGCTGGATGCAGGGATCGGCGCCGAAAACATCGACCTGCTAGCTGCGGATACCGCCGCGAACACGGACCGGTTTTTCAGCCATCGCGCGGAAAACGGGCGCACCGGGCGCATGCTTTCGGTGATCGGCCTTACGGCTTAACCGAGTTGGATCTCCGGGTCGCCGGTGTGTTCGCGCACCAGCCGCTCCGTCAGCCGCATCAGCGATTCGCCGGTTTTCGGCAGCACAAACAATGCCTTTGCCTCATCCCAGTCGAGCTTAAAGCTGGTGGACAGGGCCGAAATCCAGATCTGCGCGACCGGCGTGTTGGGGGTAAAAACAAACTTTGCTTTCGGGTCATCAAACACCACATTCAGCACGCCGTTGTTCTCTTCCGCTTCAAAGCCGCCCTCTTCTTCGGCGTCAATCAAGGCCTGCTTCACTTCTTCCAGCGCGCGTTCCGCCTCTCGGCGAAAAGTTCCTTCATCGATCATGTAACGCAGTCTATCCTGCCGGGCCGCCGACCGCAGAGCGTCTACAGCGCAGGTGAGACCGATGGGCGTATTCTGCGTCTAATGATATAGGGTGAGCCACGCTCGATCGCCGCCCGGGAGCTTCCGCCGCTATGCAGATCCGTCATCTCGCGTTGATCGCAACCCTTTCCCTTTCTGCTGCCA
Source organism: uncultured Granulicella sp. (assembly GCA_964658865.1). Lineage (GTDB taxonomy): Bacteria > Acidobacteriota > Terriglobia > Terriglobales > Acidobacteriaceae > Terriglobus. Next base: position 2,138 of record CBAAAH010000293.1, on the reverse strand, counting down.
CTCTCGCGCAGGTAACATCAACGACGCCCACCAGTACCAACGGTACCCCTGGCACAACCGGCCCGACGAAGACGCCCAACAGCGGTCCGACGAATGGCCCGCCACCGACGGCGACCTCTGCCGACCTGGAAAAGGCGCGCGCGGAAGCGGCAAAGAACAACAACGAGCCCATTCCCGACCCAGGCGACGACCTGAAAAAGAACATCAAGAAAGGCTCGCCCGACGATGTGGAGGCGGCGGGAACGCGTGACATCGGCGGTCGCGGCATCGGCAACTGGTTTTCGACGGATTGGGAGGTCCGCAACGGCAAGTCCTACGCGATGGAGGTGGAGCGGTCGTCGAAGCTGATCACCGATCCGGTCATCGTGGAGTACATCAACCGCGTCGGCCAAAACATCGTGAAGAATTCCGATGCGAAGGTGCCGTTCACCATCAAGGTCATCGATTCCGACGAGATTAACGCCATGGCGCTGCCGGGCGGCTTCTTTTACGTGAATAGTGGTCTGGTTCTGGCGGCGGATAACGAGAGCGAGCTTGCAGGCGTAATGGCGCATGAGATTGCGCATGTCGCGGCACATCACGCCGCGCGCGAAAACACCCGGCTGAACTACATGCAGCTCAGCACGGTGCCGCTGATGTTCATCGGCGGCTATACGGCGTACGGCCTGTACGAGGCCTCGCAGCTTGCGATTCCACTGAGTTTTTTGAAGTTTTCGCGCGAGTTCGAAGCGCAGGCAGACTGGCTGGGCGTGCAGTACAGCTACCGCTCCGGCTACGATCCGCAGGGCCTGGTAACGATGTTTGAAAAGCTGCAGGCGCTGGAAAAGAACAAGCCCGGCGTGCTGGCCAAGGCATTCGCCGATCACCCGCAGACGCCAGACCGCATCGCCCGGTCGGAACAAGAGATCGCCACGATTCTGCCCGCGCGGCCCGACTACCTGGTGACCACATCGGAGTTCGATACGGTAAAAACGCGGCTGGCACGCATCCAGAACAAGCGCAAGATCGATGGCAAGACCGACCCGAGCAAGCCGACATTGCGCCGCACGAGTGCCAGCAACAGCGACCCGAACAGCACCGGAACACAGGATAAAACCGGCGACGACCGGCCCACGCTTGGCCGTCGCGATTGATCGTTTGCATAAGACCGGGTGACCCATGTCTCGCGTTTGAGGCATGGGTTTTTACCTTTCGTGGCGCTTAGGAGGGTGAGCGAACCACTACTCCCTAATTCCGAAAGCGATAAACTAGAACCATGGCATTGACTGAGCGTTACACCGATGAGCACGCCGCCGCAGGGCTGGATTTCCCGTTTCCCGCAATTGAGACGTGGCCGAATCACTTCAAGGGGTACGAGATTCTGATCGACGATCCGGAATTCACCTCCGTGTGCCCGAAAACCGGCCTGCCGGACTTCGGCAAAATCGAGATCCGCTACATGCCGCGCGAGCGCTGCCTTGAACTGAAATCGTTGAAGGAATACCTGTTCTGCTACCGCAACCTCGGCATCTTTCAAGAAAACATCTGCAATAAGGTACTGGACGATGTGGTGAAGGCCGTCGACCCGGTGTGGTGCGAAATCAAGGGCGATTTCCGCCCGCGCGGCGGCATCAGCACAGCGGTTTGGGCAACGTATCCTCGGCCGGAAGACCAGACGGCTCCGCCTCCTCGGCGTTAGTCGTGTTCCAATAGCCGCATGAGAACCTTGGCCGACTGCAACTCTGCGTGGATCGTAGAACGGAAGCGCTTGATAGGTGTCTTACACCGTAATCTTGCAGCGCCCTTCTTAGGCTATGCACCTGCGGATTTTACGTTGGCAGATAAGAGGATTCTTTATGTCGGTAAGGCAACTGAGAAAGAGTTTAAGCCAAATAGTGAGACCATTTCAATTCAAGGGCAAATAGAACATGCCCACTCCATATTTGACGAGAAAATCAAAACTAAAAACGAAGCAACATTTTGGGGGTTCGCTCGCCGCATTCTGCAAATGACCCGAGAGAATCAGGCAGCAACGGCCTCGTTGGCTTGGTCTAATATTTGCAGGGTCGGCGAGCTCACTGGTGCACCGAAGTCAGACCTAGTAAGCAGACAGCATGCACTCGCAATGCAGACGCTAAAAGTCGAGATTTAGGAACAGA
>CBAAAH010000292.1:0-3855 GCA_964658865.1 uncultured Granulicella sp. | reverse complement strand
TTGATGGCGGCCGCGCCACCGGCGGTTTCATCTACGTGGAAAATGCCGCGGAGGCAATGATCGCGGCGGCGCAAAGCGGGCCTGCGGCAGGGCAGACGTACAACCTGTCCGACGGCTCGGGTGCAAGCTGGCAGCAATACCTTGCGCGGTTCGCGGCAGAGTTGGGCAGCAAACCACCCTGGATCAACCTGTCGTTCCAGGCAGCGATGCGGCTGGCCGGCGTGATAGAAGCACCCCATCGCTGGGGTCTTCCCGGCAAGCCATTGCTCACAAAGCACGCCGTTTACCTGCTGGGGCGAGATCAGGAATTCAGTGCAGAGAAGGCTCGGCGAGAGCTTGGCTGGGTGCCAAGGGTTGGCTTGGAAGAGGGAATTCGGCGTTCGGTTGAGTGGCTCCGGTCGCAGAACGCCTAGCGGTACGCCTTAAAGGCAAGGACGGCGTTTAAGCCACCGAAAGCAAAGGAATTCGACAGACAGGCTTCTACCTGGACCGCGCGGGCAGCATTCGGAATCACGTCAAGATTGCATTCCGGGTCCTGTGCGGTGAAATTCGCCGTTGGCGGCAGTAGCCCCTTGCGCAGTGCGAGCACCGACGCGACTGCTTCAATGGCACCGGCGGCACCCAGCGCGTGACCGTGCATGGACTTTGTGGAACTGACGGCGAGCTTTGCCGCGAGAGGCCCGAAGGCAGCCTGGATCGCTGCGGTTTCACTGCGGTCGTTGGCCTGGGTCGCGGTACCGTGGGCGTTGATGTAACCGATCTGCTCGGGCGCGAGACCGCCGTCGGCCATGGCGTCAGCCATCGCGCGTGCGGCGCCGTCGGGCGCGGGCTGGGTAATGTGTGCGGCGTCAGAGGTCATGCCGAAGCCGACGATCTCCGCCAGAGGCGTCGCTCCGCGCGCGAGTGCGGCCTCCAGCGGTTCCATGACCAGCATGGCCGCACCCTCACCCAGAATCAGGCCGGAACGGTCGTTGGAAAAAGGTCGGCAGGTGTCTTTGCTGACAACGCGCATGGCTTCCCATGCCTTCAGGCCGCCCACAAAAATCGGTGCCTCACTACCCCCGGCGATGGCCATAGGTGCAATGCCGGAGCGAACCAGCCAGAACGCCTGACCGATTGCGTGGGCAGACGAGGAACACGCCGTGGAGATGGTGTACGTGGGTCCCTGGATGCCGTAGCGCATGGAAATGTGGCTGGCACCGGCGTTCGCCATGCTGAGCGGAATGGTAAGCGGGTGTACCCGTGTGCGGTTGTGATGAAACAATTCCCAGTAGCCCGCTTCTTCCGCCCCACGTCCGCCCAGGCACGAACCGGTCACGATGGCAGTCCGGAGTTTCAGCTCGGGCGTCCACTCGATGCCGGACTGCTGAATAGCTTCATCCGCCGCGATCAGGGCAAACTGGGCGAAGCGGTCCAGAAACGCCAGCTCCTTCGAAGGGAAGACGTCTTCAGGCTCGTAGCCACGCACCTCTGCCGCGTTCTGAAAGCGTAACTGGCTGGCGTCGATGCCGCGGATGGGACCGATGGCGGACGTGCCTGCGGCGAGACCCTGCCAAAGGTCCTGCTGGGTGAGGCCGAGCGCGGTAATGGCTCCAACCCCCGTAATGACAACGCGTCGGTTCAAGCGTTGTCCGCCGCATCTCCGTTCGCCGCCGCCGCTGCTTTCGCGGCCTTTGCGTCGACCAGCGCCTGGATGCCGTCGATCATCTGTTGCATGGTGGTGACCTGCTTGGCCTCCTCGTCGTTGATCTCGATGTCGAATTCGCCTTCGAGATCGAACAGGATGTTGAGGCGATCCAGAGAATCGATCCCCAGTTCGTCAAAGGTGCTTTCGGGACGAACGGATTCAAGCGGCAGCCGCTGCTTGGTGGCGATGACGCGAAGAGCTCGTTCCTGGATACTTTCGGGGCTGTTGTCGGGCATGGGTCTCTCTAATCGGCGTTGCAGTGCGGAAGGAGCAGACACCATCCTAAACTGCGCGTGGCGGCGACGGCGAGGTGGGGTGCTTTAAGGCTGGCTCGACTTGCTTGAATATTCCGGGCTGCGGTGCAAAACATTTGTTTGTGTCTGCTGAAAATAGACTGCTAGGCGTACAAGGCTGCGCTTGGGGTGTTTGGTGAGGCGGGCACCGCAGAGCTGTTTTATCTGATCGGCTGCTACTGCATGATCTCCGTTCTGCTGAACGGCTATGACGTGCCGGTGACGGAGTAGTTGCGGAATCTATAATGGTTGCCAGACGCTGGCCGGGGCTCCCGCGCGTCGACGGCTAGCCGTATGGCTCCCGGAACCGATGCCAGACACGGATCATCGAACGACTGTGAAGACGAGCACGACACATCCTCTGCAGGACATCTTGAAGCAGCGCATCGCCATCATCGACGGTGCGATGGGCACGACCATTCGCACCTACGGCATGACCGAGAGCGACATGCGTGGCCAGCGGTTTACGGACTCGACCAAAGACCTGCTGAATAATGGGGACCTGTTTTCGCTGACGCAGCCGGAAATGATCTGCGACATCCACCGTCGCTTTTTGCAGGCCGGCGCGGACATTATTGAAACGAATACCTTTGGCGCGACAAGTATTACGCAGAGTGAGTTTTTCGTCGAAGATCCGCGCGAAACCGGCGGACGTAAAAACCCGGACTTTTACCAGGGCATTATCGAAGACGAGTTTCTGAACGATCTGGCGTGGGAGATCAACGAGGTTTCCGCGCAGCAGTGCCGTGCCGAAGCGGACCGCATCAGCAGTGAGACGGGCCGTCAACGCTTTGTCGCGGGTGCGATCGGGCCGATGACGGTGTCGCTATCGAACTCGCCGGACGCGGATGATTCCGGATTTCGGGTCGTCACCTTTGACCAGGTACGGCATGCCTATGCGCACCAGGTACGCGCGCTGATCGCCGGCGGGTCGGATCTGCTACTGGTAGAAACGATCTTCGATTCGCTGAACGCGAAAGCGGCGCTCGTGGCGATCCGCGATGTGTTTGACGAAGACGGAACGGAGCTGCCGGTGATGATGTCCGCTGCCGTGGGGCGTGGTGGAGAAACGTTGATTTCCGCGCAAACGACCGAGGCATTCTGGAACGCGGTGAAGCATGTGAAGCCGCTTGCCGTTGGGTTGAATTGCTCGCTTGGACCAGACCTCATGTACCCGTTTTTGAGTGAACTTTCGGCGAAGGCAAATGTGGCCGTGTCGTGCTATCCCAACGCCGGTTTACCGAATCCGCTGTCGGAGACGGGGTTCGATCTTGGGCCGAACGATATGGCGCGCTACCTGGGAGAGTTTGCGCAAGGCGGCCTCATCAATATTGCCGGGGGCTGCTGCGGCAACACACCGGATCACATTGCGGCAATCGCCAAGGCATTGGAACATTGTGCACCGCGTGTGCTGGACTTTACTGGAGTTGCAGCTTGAACGCGGCGCAGGAAGTGCTGCCGCTGCGTCTGTCGGGGTCCCAGCCGTTTACGCAACAGCTCGGCGTATACATCATTTTGGGTGAACGCACGAATGTTGCCGGGTCTCCGAAATTCGCGAAGCTGATCAAGGAAGGCAAGTACGAAGAGGCCGTCAGCGTCGCGCGCCAGCAGGTGGAAAATGGCGCGAATGTCATCGACATCTGCATGGACGAAGGCATGATCGACGGCGTTGCCGCCATGACGCGCTACCTGCAGTTGCTGGCCAGTGAGCCGGAGGTGGCGAAGGTTCCGTTCATGGTCGACTCCAGCAAGTGGGAGGTGATCGAAGCCGGACTGAAATGTCTGCAGGGCAAGGGCATCGTCAACTCCATTTCGTTGAAGGAAGGCGAGGAGGTTTTTCGCCGGAATGCGCGGAAGGTACTAAAGTATGGTGCA